>JABDLH010000249.1 GCA_013003145.1 Flavobacteriaceae bacterium
GCATTGAATGAATGGCTTCAGATTGCTCCTAATGCTGTGCCGGTATGTAGTGAAGTTGGTGCCCTCGTAAATATGAGTGATTATTCCCTCAGACCGGCTTTTGCGATGGCTACTGATCAAGTATTGAACACGGGAAAATATAATTACCGATTTATACGAACCCCCCATCTTCCCCATGGTTGGGATGCCGGCGTTCTTTTTGAAGAAACGGAGAAGACCCTGCTTTGCTCAGATCTTTTTCACCAGAACGGGGATGTTGCAGCCCTTACCGATTCAGACATTTTATCCCTGCACAAAAGTTCGCTGATCGAATTTGAACACGGTCCTTTAATGGGTTATACCCCTTATACTAAACGTACAGGTGAAATTATCCAAACCTTGGCAGATCTAAAGCCAAAGACCCTGGCAACTATGCATGGATCCTCGTATAATGGTAATTGTGAAAAAGCCCTGTTAGATCTGGATGGTGTACTTAGGGAAGTATGGGAAGATGAGCGAGTCCCGGCCATGAAATAAGGGTGAGTATTGATAATTATTCATATAGTCCTTATATTCAGGTATGATAGCCGTAGAGGAATTTAAACCATCATATTGGTTACAGCCCTATGTAGTATGTTTTTCTAAAGGCTACTACAATACGGCTGAAAAAACCGGTACATCACTACAGATAGTTCCTAATGGCTGCCTGGAACTCATCATACATTTAGATGATAATCATTGTAATTTACAAAATGATGATACCTGGTCCAGGACCCCGAGTTTTATGCTGATCGGGCTTCTTACTAGTTCCTGCGAAGTACGTTTTAATGAGAAAGTACATGTCTTTGGTATTCGGTTTAAAGCAGATACCCTGTTTAGCCTTTTTGGAGTACCAGGATCACTCATCGTGCAAGGACACGAAGATATTTCAGAACTATTAGGCCGTGATTTCGAAGAATTTTGCAATCGACTCCGGGACTTTCGAACTTCAAACGAGATGGTCAGGTTTACGGAGCAATACTTGTTGGGGGTATGGAATAATAGGATGGTTGGTGAAGATTATGTGGTACGTGCAGCGCGACTTTTACGAAATTCGGATCATATAGATATCAAATCGCTTTCGGAAAAAGTAGCGATCAGCCAAAGACAGCTGGAGCGTAAATTCAGGAATGTCATTGGAATTAGTCCAAAACAGTATTTCAGACTTCTCAGGATTAATAAAGTAGTACAGGCTTTGCAAAGTGGAACAGCCTTAGATCTAACCAGTGTAGCATACCATTGCGGATACTATGACCAAGCCCATTTCATCAAAGACTTTAAACTGATAACTGGTATCAAGCCTTCCCTTTTTTCTAAGGGGAGAGAAGATTATATTGTAATTCCTGCATAAAATCCACAGCTATAGGATAAGCTCAATGCTTTCTTTACTATTGTAATTTGGTGCTATTTAGTATCAAAACCAGGGAAAATGTTTCTGAAACGTTCCGGGAGGGGAGCAGAAAGCTTAAGTTTTTCCCCGCTGATTGGATGTGTAATACGGAGATGGGAAGCATGTAAGTAAAGCCCTTTCCCGCTCAGGATCTTCCCCTCTTCTCCGTATTGCTTATCACCCAGGATAGGGTGCCCTATCCCTGAAAGGTGTTTGCGAAGCTGGTGCCTTCTTCCGGTTGCGGGAATCAATTGCACTAGGTTAAGTTGCCCGAATCGCTCTGATGCCACCATACTCTTTACAAAGTATGAGGTTTTGGCAGGTTTAAAGTCAATTTCAGCTAAAATTTCTCCTTCCGGTTTCAGCTGACCGATCACAATGGCATAATAGGTCTTGGAAATCTCTTTATCCTCGAACATCTTATTCAGCCTTCGAACACATTCCCGGGTCTTCCCCACCAAAAGCAGCCCGGTAGTGGGATAGTCCAGGCGGTGCACCGGTTGAGGTCTGCAGGCATCCGGAAGTTTGCTGGGGAGTAAATTTTGAGGAAGTGCATTGGTTATAGTCCTGAATTTGTTCCCGCTCACGGGAATGCCGGCAGGTTTATTGATCGCCGCCAGGAACTCATCTTCGTAGATTACTTCTAAGGACAGCTCCAAGGATTTCCCAGGATTTTGAAGTGCTGGCAAAGTGAGTTGAATAGTTTCACCTCCCCGGATCATAGTAGCCGTACTGGCCGTTATCCCGTCTACGGTGATACACTTTTTTTTGAGTAATTTCTTTAAGGCCGACTTGGTGGCGGTGGCATCAAATATGCCTACACCGTATTCCTGCAGCCTCCTGGCCTCTGGAATGCGTGGTACCTTATGAGTCTCGGTTCTGTTGATATCCTTATCGTTTAGCCCACAGCTCTTCCCCTTTATAGAGGTATTCGGTCAAGAGGGTTTCATAGAGCGGCATAGCATTATCACCATTGAGAAAGATAAGGAATCCATTTCCGGATTTGGGAAAAATTATAGCCAGGGTGCTCACCCCGGGATCTTTACCGGTGTGTAGTAATGCATACTCCTCCTCACTGAACCCGGTCAGGATCTCCCAACCTAACCCGAAGAAATTTTCATCCCGGACTTTCACCTGCTGCCGGGTCATCTCCCGGAACAATCCTTCTGAAAGCTCTGCCCCGCTTATGACGTACTCCAGGAATCGGCCATAGTCTGTTATTGTTGTCAGCAGGTTGGCTGCTGCTTTAGCCTCGTAATATTTATGGATTGGTATTTGGTTTCCCTCAGAATCAAAGTTCCGTGCATATCGAGATTCATCCATGGTTTTATCCCACCAGAACCTGGTATCGGTCATTCCTGCATGTCGGAAAATCATTTCTTCGGCTAATTCTTCAATAGGCTTTCCCAGTTTTTTTTCGATCGCTTTCCTTAGGTACTCAAAACCTTCTCCCGAGTATTGGTATTGAGTCCCGGGATCAAACTGGAAACCCAGTTTGTTATTCTCCTGTAAGTATCGCCAATTGGGGAATCCTGTCTGGTGTGTTAATACTAACTTCGGAGTCAGCTTTTTATATCGCTTGTCTCCTTTTAAATCCGGATCAACCCAGTATATATACAAGGGTTCATCCATTTCCAGAAGCCCCTGTTCAATAAGTTTAAGGGCAGTCATTGCAACTACGGGCTTGGTTAGCGAAGCTACTTTGAAAATAGAATTTTGGGGTGCCACACGATCTCCATCCAGGCTGCCGTAAATTTCTGTACTGTGAAGCTTGCCATTCTTGATTATGGCCAGCCCCAGTGCCGGCACTTTATTTTCTTTTAATAGGCGATTGAAGTCTCTCGTTCTAATATCCTCCGGAGATGGTTCGCGATGGTCATAACTGAGAACCTCTGCCAGTTTCCATTTTTGGTCTTCGAACAGCCATGTGTGGGTGAATTTTGCAATACCGGTCCAGCGGTCTTCCTTGCCTTGTTCCCGAATAAAAAAATTATGAATACCATGCTGTATGGCACCATACAGCTGCCCTTTGTCATAAAGAGGAAAGACTTCCAGGCTGCCCGGTTCTAACT
>JABDLH010000262.1 GCA_013003145.1 Flavobacteriaceae bacterium
GTGTAAAAGGTTTGGAAATGTAATCGTAAGCACCTTTTTTCATCGCCGATACAGCCGTTCCCACCTCCGCATAACCTGTCATGACAATTACCTGGGTTGTGGGGGCAGTTTCCTTGATATGGCTCAACATTCGTATCCCGTCAAAATCAGGGAGCCTGAGATCTGTCACCACCAGGTCAAAAACCTCTTTTTTCAGTGCTTCCTTGGCCTCCGGCGCGTTGAAAGTTATGATCACCTCATGGTCATGCCTGCCCAGGAAGCGTTGTAGCATCTGGCAAAATGCAGCGTCGTCTTCAATGATAAGAATTTTTGGCATGGCAAGGTTCTGTATACCTATGTACGCAAATGTACTACCGATTAGATGGGCAGAAGGGTGATTTATCGTAAAAGATGTGCGCAATAGCGATGAACATAAAAAAGTAACCCCGGGAGAATGTCCCGGGGTTACTAGGTCAGGCAGTGTTTACTGCCCTGGTAAGATAATTGGGGTGCCGTAGCACAGTAGAAAGAAAGGGGCCGATTCACCGAGCCCCTTTCTAACCAAACCAACTTGATACAAAACAAATAACTCGGTTTTAAATCAAACCAGAGTTATTTCTACTGCTCTAGCCAGTTACCTTGTTCGTCAGCATACAATGTACCTGTGGTACCGTCTTGCAGAGATACTTCCAGTTTAAACTGGTTTTCCTCGTTCTTGTATGCTTTATCGATAGTCGCAGTTGGGTAGTTTTTCTCTACTGCATCCGATACTGCTTGTGGAACTTCTTCCACGGCGATTTCAGAATAATTATCCTGAGCAGTTGCTACTACTTCAGTTCCTTCTCCTTGAACGGATTGGGTATCCTGCTGTGCAAATGCGGTTAAACTACCTAGTGATAATACTGCTGCAAACATTAGCTTTTTCATATTGTGTGTTTTAAGATTAAACTTCATTATTAATTGAATTCCCTATACCTAATGCTATAATAATACCAAAATGAAATCAAGGATACACATTGAGGTAACAACCTGTTTTTCAGTTAATTAAGTAATTTCTTGTTTTTCTATCCACGTGTAATACTGTGATCCCTATGCACAAAGTGTGTAATAATTACACACTTAAAAAGTGGCAGAAGCCGAAGGATCATAACAGGGAAGCATAGTCGTGGATACATTAGGGGAGGAGACCAGCCTACTGCAAAAAGAAAAGCCCCGGGTTAACCCGGGGCTCTTTTACTAACTAATCAGTATAATCATTTGCGCTTCGCTATGAAGCCGGTATTACATGTCTAGCCAGTTACCTTCACTATCTGCATACAGTTCTGAGGTACTTCCATCTTCCAGAGTTACCTGCAGTTTGTACTGCTCTTCTTCATTTACGAAGGCGTTATCAATCTCAGCGTTTGGGAAATCCCTAGTTAAAGCCTCGGTAATTGCAGCCGGTACTTCACTTAATTCGATCGCTGAAAAGTCTTCCTGAACTTCTGCAGTAGCAGCAACTTCAGTATCAACATTGATGTCTGCTTCAGTCTCCTGGGCGAAAGCTGTTAAACTTCCCAGAGACAATACGGTCATAAATAATATCTTTTTCATGTGTTCTGTTTTTAAAATTAAATTAATGTTTGTTTTGTAATCACTGATACATACGAAAATATAGTGCCAGTAAGATCTCGACTTTGAAAATATAGTTAGTTCGCTGATTTTCAATCAATTATGATGTAAAGGGTGGTGAGCTATATCGTTTACCAATGGGTAAAACACAGGAAAAGTGTGTAATACTTACACACTTTTCTATGCTTAAAAGATACCAACCAGGTTTAACGCACCTGGTGAGCAGGTTTTAAAAGGTCGTTCACCGTCTTTACCGGGTTAAATGTCTCCAGGGCCACCTCGACAAAGATGGTGTTCCAAAAAGCCATGGCTCCATTCCACAAACCGGGTAATTCCAAAGCTTTAAGTTTCTGGCCTTCTTTGGTCTTCTGCGTGATAAAGGCCAATTGGGAGTTCACGTAATTAGGAAGGTGAAATTTCTCACCCCGGTGATCTTTGACGGAGCATACCAGGTCTACAGGGTTAAAGTGGGTCGCATCCCTGAAGATGGAATGCTGCTTATCGTTTTTTGTATCTACCTGGGCAGACTCGATGATCTGAAGCGATACATTGTTATGATCATCCCTGATCCAGAATGGTCCTCCTCCCGGCTCCCCTTCATTCTTCACCATTCCGCATACGCGGATAGGACGGTTTATCTTGTCTCTCAGGATCTCTATTTGTTGTGCAGCGCTGTATCCCTGGAACTTTTCCGTAAACCTGACATTCAACTTATTTTCCAGGAATTCCCTGATCTCTTTCAACTGTTCTCCATTAAGTTCACCCTCCTGCAGCATTGCCGCATATTTAAAAGCCTGTTCCTGTACTTGCAACAAAAGCCCTGCCAGGAGCTTTTTAGAGCGGATAACCTCGCCTGCATGCTCCGGGACCACTACATTATCTATGTTCTTAATAAAGATGAGGTCTGCCTCCTGTTCATCGAGGTTCTCTATCAGTGCCCCATGACCGCCGGGTCTGAAGAGAATACTTCCATCCTCCTCCCGGAAGGGTTCGTTCTCCATAGTAACGGCAATAGTATCGGTTGATGGTTTCTGGTAGGAGTAGCTTATGTTAAACGAAGTCTGGGTCTGGCCGGACAGCCTGTCCTTTACCGCACTGAATTCATTATTGAAGAGTTCTCCGTGTTGTTCGGATATGGTGAAGTGCAGGCTGGCGCTATTATCCTGGCTTGCATAGGCAGCTCCTTCTTTCAGGTGCTCCTCGAAGGGAGTGGCCAGATAATCCCTGTAATTATGAAAGGGCAATAGTCCTTTTGGATAAAACCCATAGTTCAGTTTATCTTCCTCAAGCATCTCTGCCACGAAAAGAAAGACCTCTTCGTCCTTGGAATTTACTTTTCCTTTTATCCTATTCCTGATCATGGTGTAAAATGGAAAATCGGTAATCCCATCCACAAATCTTTTCATCGCCTTATCGCCGGTGCGTTCAAAATAATCATCCAGGGTTTCTTCATGTGGATCATATTCTGAAAGGAAATTGAATAATGCCTTGAACATACGGGAAGCGGCCCCTGATGCCGGGACAAACTTCAGCAGCTCCTTTCCCTTTTTATTCTTCTCGAAAAACTGAACGTATTCACTTTCTTCCGCCTCGCTAAGCTTAAGGATACCATCATCGACCACCGCAGCCTTTTCCAGTTCCACAAAGGGAATCCCGGCTTTAAACATATCTATCTGTTCACGGACTTTCTTTTCAGAAATTCCCCTGGCTTTAAATTGTTTCTGATCTTTTTCTGTGAATGTCGTCATGCTGCTAATAATTTATCTATATGGGCGATTGCGGCCTGTAAACGAGAGGTTTCATCCCCTCTTAAGGTAACGAAATTACGATTATATTTTTCAAGGGTTGACCTGAAATAATCAAACATTTGCTCTCTTTCATTCGGCTTGTCACGCAGATCGTCCTTCTCCCAGGGCACATCTATCCCGGTCAGGAAATACAGCTCGTAGTCGTTTTCCAGCGCATATTTTTCCAGCAAGGGATCGCAACTCCCCAGGTAGTAGGTTTCAGAATACACCTTAGTTTCCAACAGGTCTGTGTCGCAGATCAACAAACGGTCTGCCTGCTCCGACAGTGAATTTTCCAGGCTCATCTGTCCTATGGCAATCGGGATAAGGTCTTGGGGTTCGCAGGTTTTTTGTTCCCTCTCCCATTTCTCCTGCAGGTACTCCCTGGCATATTCCGGAACCCAGGGCTCCTTGTAATGATCAGCCAGCTGCATGGCCAGGGTGGTCTTCCCGGTCGATTCCGGGCCGAACAACACTACTTTAATAAGGTCTGAGGGCTTTTGTTTAAGTCTTTCTTCCATGCTAGGTAACCAAAGATTGCGATCAGGGTGAACAGAAAATACTGTAGGGAAGTAAAGATAAGGCCTTTATACCAGTAGAGGGGAACGGAGATCAGGTCCCCGATGATCCAGTAGACCCAGTTCTCCAGTTTCTTCTTTGCCATCAGCCACATCCCGACAAAGAATATGGCCGTGGTTAAAGTATCCACGTAAGCGGTCCAGGTATTAAAACGATCGAGCAGGAAATAGACCACCGTCACGAATAATACAGCCCCGATAAAAAGCAGGACAGACCATTTTTTCTCTTTAGAGGTAGTAGTGGTTATGGGGATATAATGGGTGTCATCAACCTTCCTGGTCCAGTTATACCAACCTATGATGCTCATGCTAAAGTAGTAGGCATTGATCAGCATATCACCGATCAATCCAAAGATGGCGAGGATATAAACGAAGATCGCAGTGCTGATGATCCCGGTCGGGAATACGAGGATATTCTCTCGTTTAGCATACCATACACTGAGGAATCCGAAAAATACCCCTATCATTTCCAGGACTACGAGGTAGGTTTCTACGCCTTCATATTGTGCAAAGAACCAATCAGAAATGAGGCTCATAATCACTGCGGTCAGATTTGACGATCTTCATATAGAGCAATCCTCTTTCCACGGCATCAAAAGCGATTTTGACTTCTTGCTGAAGTACCGCCATCACCTTATCGTATTCCCCGTAAACCTGCGTGCTAAGGGGATTCTCCAGTACAGTAAGCCCGGATTCGCGGAGTTTCTTTATAAAGTTAATGATGGCTGGTTCGTATTCGTCCTGTAAAGGTGTAAGCGTAAGTTCTACGGATATATTCATAGTGCTTTTAGGTTATATGTGATTCAGGAATTCTTTATGGCATAGACACAGGTAAAGCCCTCAAATTCCAGGAAGGAAATCCGGTATTCAGATGCATCCCCATGGTAGAGTATCTCTGCCGTGGTCCGGCTGTCATCAAAGGAGAAATCCTTTACGTCTACGTGGTGGAGGAAGCTGAGTCCCTGCTTGGCATAGATCTTATAGAGTGATTCTTTAGCCCCCCATACTATGGTAAGCTTGCGGATCAATGCCTCGGAATTCGCCAGGGTCCTGTATTCTTCCAGGGGAGTGAATTTATTAGCGATCCTGAGGATCTTCTCGCGCTGCATTTCTATATCTATACCCACTTCCCTGTCCTTGCTGATAATGATAGTGGTGAACTGGTGAGAATGGCTTATGCTGATATGGTTACCGTCCTTCAGGTGAGGTTTGCCCCCTTCGTCATAATACAGATCTTTATCCTCATAAGCTGCTTCAGCCATCAGGTGCCGTATGCTCAGGAACCCCCTGCGGTGTAATTCTGATTTCATCCCATCCATCCGGGCTTTACATTCGGGTGTCAGCTGTATACCTTTTGCCAGCTCCTCCTCCGATTCTGTGATCTTCCAGATGTACACTGTAATGTGCTCAGTTACTGTTATAGTTTTGTAAAGAGGCATAAGATTACTTAACTTATTATTACCTTTGTTTTCGCTGTTTCAGCACGAAAATGGCTCTTTAACGAAAGTAAAAATAAAAAAGGATATGAGTACCAAAACTGTTCCTTATGTACCTTATAAGGTAAAAGATATTGCCCTTGCAGATTGGGGCCGGAAAGAAATCACTTTGGCCGAGTCAGAAATGCCCGGGTTGATGTCATTGAGAGAAGAATACGGGGAATCACAGCCACTGAAAGGGGCTCGTATCGCCGGTTGTCTTCACATGACCATACAGACCGCGGTACTGATCGAGACCCTCGTAGCCCTGGGCGCAGAGGTTACCTGGAGCTCTTGCAACATATTCTCTACACAAGACCATGCAGCAGCAGCTATTGCAGCAGCCGGGATACCTGTTTATGCCTGGAAAGGGATGAACGAAGAAGAGTTTAACTGGTGTATTGAACAAACCCTGTTCTTCGGGGAAGAGCGACAGCCATTGAATATGATCCTTGATGATGGAGGTGACCTGACCAACATGGTACTGGATGAATATCCTGAACTGGGAGCCGGGATCAAGGGACTTTCTGAAGAAACCACAACTGGTGTTCACAGGCTTTACGAGCGAATGAAGAAGGGAACACTGCCAATGCCGGCCATTAACGTGAATGATTCTGTGACCAAGTCAAAGTTTGACAATAAATACGGTTGCAGGGAAAGTGCAGTAGATGCAATCCGCAGGGCCACTGATACCATGCTGGCCGGGAAACGTGTAGTCGTTGCCGGTTACGGGGACGTAGGTAAAGGTACTGCAGCTTCTTTCCGCGGTGCCGGGGCTATTGTTACGGTTACCGAGATAGATCCTATCTGTGCGCTGCAGGCCGCTATGGACGGCTTTGAAGTAAAGAAACTGGAGACCGTTGTCGGCAATGCAGACATCATCTGCACCGCTACCGGAAACAAAGACATTATACGCGAAGAGCATTTCAGGGCTATGCGCGATAAAGCTATCGTATGTAATATTGGCCACTTTGATAACGAGATCGATATGGCCTGGCTGAACGGCAACTTTGGCGATACTTAAGATGAGATCAAACCACAGGTGGATATGTACACTGTTGACGGTAAGAATATCATCGTACTGGCAGAGGGAAGATTGGTGAACTTAGGTTGTGCAACAGGCCACCCAAGTTTTGTAATGAGTAATTCATTCACCAACCAGACCCTTGCACAGATCGAGCTGTGGAAACACACCGATAAATACGAGAATAAGGTTTATATGCTGCCAAAACACCTGGATGAAAAGGTTGCGGCCTTACACCTGTCAAGGTTGGGTGCAGAGCTGACAGAGCTGAACGAAGAGCAAGCCGAGTATATCGGGGTGACTGTAAAGGGACCCTTTAAACCGGACTACTACAGGTACTAATACCTGGGAGCCTTAAAACACCATCCCTGTAATCTTTCGGTTACAGGGTTTTTTTTGCATAAAAAAACCGGCACATTGGCCGGTTCTAAACTAAGCTAACTCAAAATTTCATCTGAACAGCTTAAAGGTCGTGGATATTAGGGTGTTAGAAGTTAATTTAAAATTAAGCTTAGCAAACCAAAAGCTTAATTTATGGCCACAAAAAAACCCGGTAAATATACCGGGTTCTTTATGCTGTAATCAGTTTGAAGGTCTTATGCTTCAAACGGCTCGATAGAAACGTAGGATTTACCTCCGGCTTTCTTAGCGAATTTTACGATACCATCTACTCTGGCATGTAAAGTATGATCTTTACCGGCGTATACGTTATCACCGGGATTGTGTTTAGTACCACGTTGCCTAACAAGGATATTCCCCGCCATAGCAGCCTGACCACCAAAAATCTTAACGCCTAATCGTTTCGATTCTGATTCTCTACCGTTCTTGGAACTACCAACACCTTTTTTATGTGCCATGATAATTTATTTTAGTGCGCGTCCCGGGATATGACCCAATGCGCAGGTTGTACTTTTATTTTTTCTCGATCGCTTCGATCAACTCAGCTTTCTTCATAGAAGAGTAACCTTCTACACCTTTGGCTTTAGCCATTTCTCTTAGCTCAGCTACCGTGTTCTTGCTCAGGTCTTGAGAAGTTTCTTCCTTTTTAGCCTTAGGAGCAGCTTTAGCAGCAGTCTCTTCTTTCTTAGGCTCAGCTTTTGCTTTAGGAGCTTCTTTTTTCTTAGAACCTTTAGCTACGATATCAGAAATAACCAACTCTGTCAGGTACTGACGGTGGCCATTCTTTTTACGATACCCCTTACGTCTTTTTTTCTTGAAGACGATTACCTTGTCACCTTTAAGGTGCTTAATGACTTTGGCTTCAACTGAAGCTCCGTCTATAGCCGGGGCGCCGATCGTGATGTCACTACCATCTTCTAAAAGAAGTACATTGCCGAAAGTAACTTTGTTACCTTCCTCTTCTTTCAGACGGTGTACATACACTTTCTGGTCTTTTGCAACTTTGAATTGCTGCCCTGCTATCTCTACAATTGCGTACATAGCTTGTGTATTAATTTGTTTCTTAATTGCCTGGTACGGAACACGGGAGGTATCCCAAAGGCGGGTGCAAATATACGCCTAAATTGCAAATTCACAAGGACTTTTTAGGAAATTCAGCCGAATTTTTATCCAGGTTCCTGGAGGATTTAAAAAGTTGCATAAAAGATAAGGTCAGCACCAGGCTGGTCGCGAATCCCATGATGGCCACCGTAAAGAAAACAATGCCCTCAAATTCCAGGTCATTAAACCACTTCTCGGATAAATTTCTCAGGAAGTTAGTATCTACCTCAGTACTATATATAGCAAAAAATATGGTAAATATAATAGTGGCCATAAAACCGGTGATGATACCGGTAGTAAAGCCCACGGTGTAATTGAATTTTTCCCGTTGCTGTATACGCATATACTTGATCGCCTCGTAGATTCCAAAGCCTGTGATCACCCCGTTAAAAAGGCTGTAAAAAACATTAGTGTGCAACCCGAAGAGCGATAATATCAAAAAATATGCAATCAGAGAGCCACTGGTGGCGATTCCGAACCGTATCGGCAATGTGAAAAATTTCATAAACGGGAACGTTAGTTATACCTCTAAGATAATAATTGTTAAAGTATATACCATAAAATCAACGATCAAAGCCCCCTATTTTTAAGATTAATTTATAGTCCGCGATAGCAGGAAAGTGAAATCATACAGGGCCGAAGCTCTTGCTCCTTGCGAAATTCTGCAACCTCAGCTATTCGATTTACGCCTGTTCACCAGGTAGACCCCGAACAGGATAATGGCTGCGGCGGCGAGTTGCCAGAGTGAAAATCGTTCACCATCCAGGAGTCCCCAGATCACTCCCACGATGGGAATAAGGTAAGTGACGGATACTGAAAATACAGGTGAAGAAATATGTATCAGCTTATTGAACATCACTTTGGCAAAGCAGGTACCTACCACACTCAGGATAATAACATATACCAATGAACTGAAATAGTACTCCCCACCGGTCACCTCTTCGCTAAAAGCCCCGGAAAAGGCCAGGACGACCAGTGAAGGCAAAAGCACCGCGGCAAAATTCCCGGCGGCAATCCCTATGGGACTTATCCCGGAAAGCTTACTCTTGATGATATTGGCATTGAGTGCGTAGAACAGGGTTGCCAGGATGACCAGCCCGGCATACCAATAATTCTGCCCGGGGTTGATATCGGCGCCGATACCCACAAGCATTGCAGCCCCAATGAGCCCAATGATCACTCCTATCACCTGGTTCCTGTAAAATGGAATTCTAAACACTATGAACCCAACGAAAATGGTAAACAGCGGGACCAGGGAATTCAGTATGGAAGCAATACTACTATCTATTTCGGTCTCTGCAAATGCAAACAGGAAGGCGGGAAAAAAACTACCGACAAATCCCGAAAGGGCAACCCACTTCCATTCTTCTTTTTTGATCTTAATGACAGAGCGATACCCGAACAGCAGAAGGAAGGCAGATGTAATCACCATCCTGACAGAACCAAGCTGAATAGGCGAAAAACCCTGCAGGCCCTTCTTTATTAGGATATAAGATGTTCCCCAAATGATCGACAATACGACCAGGTAAAACCATCTTCTGTTTACGTCACTCATCCGGGAATTTTAAAAGGGCATAAAAGTCAGGCTTTTTGTTGAATTATATGTGTTGATATTTATTAATTTTAACAATCCAAAGCGAATCCAATGCTAAAAACAATTCAATTCCTTTTTATCGTCCTGTGTATATCCCTATCCGGCTGCAAGGAGCAGGACAAATCCGAAGAAAAGGGTCAGCGAATGCAAAAGGTGATGGAAATTCACGATGAAGCCATGCCAAGGATGGGGGAACTAAGTAAGTTAGTAGGAGAGATGAAAGCCAGGGTCGATTCTACGGAAAGAGGGCAGGAATATGAAGAAGCCATGGAAGAGCTGCAGGAAGCCTACAGTGGAATGATGGAATGGATGCAGAATTTTGGCGATCGTTTTGAACCGGACGAGATCATCAATGGCAAGGAACTCTCAGAGGAAAAACAGGAATGGCTGCTAGAAGAAGAGGAAAATATCAAAGAGGTCAGGGAGCAGATAAATTCCAGTATAAACAGGGCACGGGAATTACTTGAAAAGGATTCAATTGAATGATCTAGAATGGCAGGTTTTCCAGGTCTACATTGCCCCCGGAAATAATGATACCCACCTTTTTCCCGCGGAGTTCATCCTTTAACTGGAGTGCCGCTGCAAAAGGCACAGCACAAGAGGGTTCGGCTGTGATTTTGAGTCGCTCCCAGATTAACCGCATAGCAGAGATGATATCTTTCTCTTCTACCCTTTCAATCTCACTTACGTATTCCAGGATAATCGGGAAATTAATATCCCCCAGCTTAGTCCGCAGACCATCCGCCACAGTATCGGCAGATTCGTTACCCTCTATCTTACCGCTGTGGAATGAGCGGTAGGCGTCATCAGCCTGCATAGGCTCCGCCCCGACAACCTTACAGTCTCTACCCAGGAAATGGGCAGACAGTGCGGTTCCTGCTACCAGGCCACCCCCGCCTACCGGGCAGAGGATGACATCCAGGTCCGGGTAGTCCTGCAGTAATTCTGTGGCCGCCGTGCTATTGCCCAGGATCACATCCATATTGTTGGAAGGGTGTATAAAAGTAGCCCCGGTCTTCTCCTCTATCTCCTTAGAAAGAGCTTCTCGCGCCTCCAGGTTAGGGTCGCAGTCAAACACTTCTCCCCCATAGCCGATCACCGCCCTTTTCTTTACTGCTGTTGCCGTACGAGGCATGACGATATAAGCCTTTACTCCAAGGCTTTGTGCAGCGAGGGAAAGGGCCTGGGCGAAATTCCCGCAGGAATGGGTTACCACCCCTTTATTGCGCTGCTCTTCCGTCAATCGCATGATCGCCTGTATAGCACCTCTCATTTTAAAGGCTCCCATCCGCTGGAAGTTCTCGCATTTAAAATATAATTGTGCGCCCACCATGTGGTCTAACAAGCGGGAAGTGAGCACCGGGGTACGGTGAATGTGTGGAGCAATAGCTTTATGACATTCCAGAAGTTCTTTAGCGCCGACCATAACTTATTTCCATTTCAGGGTTTCCATGATCTTCCTGATATCTTTCTGCAGGTAAACAGCTGCAGGGTAAATAGAATCGTAATTAGGTTTGGCGTAGAGATACAGGGAGCCCGTAACAAAATGTTCCGTGCTATCCGTCACATAGAATTGGGCCTGTGAGGCCGCATTCCCCCTGACCTCGTAAAACATCCCGTAGACGCGGTCATCCCTGTTAACAAAAGGCTGTTCCAGGATATTATCTGCCTTGACCACGTGCTCATAAGAAAGCTTCTGCGCATCTGTCAGTAAAGATTGCAGGTTGTCTTTAACCGGCTTATAAGTGATATAAATGGCCCCGTTCATCTCGGGGTAATCCAGTTTCAGCGCACAACCCTTAGCCGACTCCAGGATAGCCCTGTCATTATAATCAAACCCATAAGGACAGCTGTCCTTATACGTGGCCAGATCAGCTTCCGGGTAACTGAGCCTCAGCATAGCCTTTGGCTTAGGAAGTGATTCTTCCCCGCAGGAACCCAGGAACACCAAAGCGATAAACAGAAAGCATGTATTTCTAAGTAGTAGCATGGGGAATGGTTACTTTGATTTGTTTGAGTCGTTTCCTGTCCAGGCTCTCTACCACGAACTGGTAGCCGTTAAATTGAACCGTTTCCCCCCTCTTGGGAAAACTGCCTGCAATTTCGAGTACAAATCCGGCGATAGTCTCAGATTCTCCTTTCTGGGCCTCAAATTCATCTTCATGGTCTATACGGGCCACTTTATAGAATTCTTTCAGGGTAGTTTTCCCGTCAAAGACATAGTTATGTTCATCGAGCTTGGAAAAGATCAGGTCCTCGTCATCAAATTCGTCACTGATGTCGCCAACGATCTCTTCTATAATATCTTCAAGGGTAACAATGCCTGATGTGCCCCCGTATTCATCGACAACAACAGCCAGGTGATTCTTCTTGGTCTGGAAATCGAGCAACAGATCATCGAGCTTCTTATTTTCCGGCACAAAGAACGGTTCCCTGATCAGGGAGAGCCAGTTAAAGGTCTTTCTATCCAGGTAAGGCAGCAGGTCTTTTACATAAAGTACCCCGATAACATTATCCATATGTTCAGAGAAAACAGGAATTCTCGAATACCCATGTGCTTTTATCTCTGCCAGCACCTCGAGGAATTTCATCGATTCTGATAAGGCAAAAATATCGATCCTCGGCCTCATCACCTGTTTGGTATCGGTGTTTCCAAAAGTAACGATGCCTTCCAGGATCCGCTGTTCTTCTTTGGTGGTGTCGCCTTCAGAAGTAAGTTCAAGTGCCTGGGAAAGATGGTCGATACTCAGGTTGGATTTCTGCTTTCCCAGTTTGCGATACAGGTATATGGTCCCGGACCTCATGGGCAGGCTCAGGGGGCTGAAAACAAAATCGAGCACCCGCAAAGGATAGGCCATAAAATGTGCAAAATTGACCCTGTTCCGGTTGGCATAGATCTTTGGTAAAATTTCACCGAACATAAGGATGAGAAAGGTGGCCACTACCACATCTACGATAAAACGCAGGGAAACAACCCCGAAGATCATATAGGTGATCCCGGAAAAAATGTAATCTCCAATGGTATTAAAAAGCAGGACGATCCCGATGTTGATAGCGTTGTTGGCGATCAATACGGTTGCCAGTAATTTTTTTGGTCGGTCCAGCAGTTTGACGACAATATTCCCACGGGTGGTCTTTTTCTCTGCAATATCATTGATATCAGTAGCAGACAGCCCAAAGTAAGCCACTTCTGCACCGGAGATCAGGGCAGAACAGGCCAGGAGAACGAATAATACAATTCCCCGGCCGATTAAGGCGGATTCTACGGCAAATTCACTTAAAAAAATACTTAAGGGGTCAGGATCCAAATGTCGTGATATTAGTTTGCAATACTAGAATGGCAGATCGTCCTCTTCTTCTTCCTGCTGTGCTGGCCTGGTCTCTGCCGGTCTTTCCGGCTGACTTTTTTGTTGGCTTGGAGCTGAAGACTGGGAGCCACCTCCCTGGTTTGGCATTCCACCTTCTTTTGGGGTGAGGAAAGTAAAATCCTGCACCTGTATCTCTGTAGAGTACCTTGTTTGTCCATCCTCACCTTGCCATTGGCGTGTTTTCAGCCTGCCTTCCACATAGATCTTATCACCTTTACTCAGGTATTTCTCGCATACTTCGGCGGCTTTGTTACGAACAACGATATTATGCCATTCCGTAGTGGTGACTTTTTCACCTGTCTGCCGGTTGGTATAGGATTCGTTGGTAGCGATCGGGAACCTACCAATGCAGTTACCTCCTTCAAAATAATGCATTTTTACTTCATCTCCCAGATGCCCGATCAGCATCACTTTATTCAATGTTCCGCTCATAATATTAATCTTGGGTCAAAAGTACGAATTTTTAAGAGTTTTAATATAATCTGCGATAAGGACGGGAACAGGATAATCATCCAGTTCCTCAACGGGGATCCCACGCTCTAATTCGCCCGGGATCTCTATACGCCAGAAGCGGGTATAGAGGTGCTGATGACTTAATTTATGGACGATGGGCTCTTCATTTTCCAATGAAACCGAGAAGCAATCATAGCCGGGAAAAGTTTCTTCTACCTTATTATATAAGGACTCCTGTTCCAAAATTTCCTCGGATTCTACCAAAGGGAATTCGTACAACTGTTGCCAGATCCCCTTTTTATCGCGTTGCTGCAGCCTGGTCTTTCCCTTTTCATCCAGTAACACCAGGTAATTAAAATACCTGTTCCTCAACTTGCCCTTTTTAATCTTCACCGGGAGTTCCCCTACCATCTTCTTTTCAAGGGCCATGCAGGAGGCATTTAATGGACAGGTATTGCAAGCCGGATTACGGGGTGAACATTGCAGGGCACCAAACTCCATCAACCCCTGGTTGTATTCTGCGGCGCGTTGGGGATCCATCACCTCCCGGGCCAGTTCTTTAAAATATTTGATTCCTTCAGTACTGTTCACAGGCAGGCTGATTCCGAAATAACGTGACAGCACCCGGTAAACATTTCCGTCAACCACGGGTTCCGGCCGATCAAAAGCAATGGAAGCAATTGCGCTGGCGGTGTAATCCCCAACGCCTTTCAGTTTTTTTAATTCCGAGTAAGTATCCGGGAATTTTCCATCCCTATCCCGGCTAATGGTCTTTGCCGTGGTATGCAGATTCCTGGCGCGCGAATAGTAGCCCAGGCCTTGCCATAACTTTAACACTTTTTTTTCGCTGGCATCCGCGAGCTCGCCAACCGTGGGAAAATTCTCCAGGAACAGCTCGTAATACGGTAGTCCCTGCGCCACCCTGGTCTGCTGCAACATAATCTCTGACAGCCATATTTTATAAGGGTCCCGCGTATTTCGCCATGGTAAATCGCGTTTATTAGCCCTGTACCAGTGGATTATTTTAGAAGAAAATAGCATGCTTGGAAAATAAAGAACAAAAGTAACGGTTTAAGGACTTAATATTAGTTTGTTAAGACGAAAGAACGAATTTAATTTATATATTTGCATCCCTTTAAAAACACATAGAAAATTAATTTTTACAATGACGAAAGCGGATATCGTATCGAAAATCTCAGAAAAGCTGGGAATAGAAAAAGGAGACGTACAGGCGACGGTAGAAACGTTTATGGAAGAGGTTAAGTCTTCACTGGAAAACGGTGATAACGTATACCTTAGAGGATTTGGAAGTTTTATCGTCAAAACCAGGGCTGAAAAGACCGGTAGGAACATCTCCAAGAATACTACCATAAAGATCCCGGCCCATAACATCCCGGCATTTAAACCTGCAAAGGTTTTTGTAGAAGGAGTAAAAAGTAACGTTCAAGTAAAATAATAACCTTTTAAAAGTAGAACTCTATGCCGAGTGGTAAAAAAAGAAAGAGACATAAGGTGGCTACTCACAAGCGTAAGAAACGCAGAAGAGCCAACCGACACAAGAAAAAGTAGTTTTCATAACTACTTTTTCGCTTTATACGTTCATTGACATAGAAATTCCAAAAAGGATTTCGACGGGTTAAATACAACCTGCAACAAATATTGTTTAACCATTCATCCCTGTATGGGGTGGATATAAATTGATTCAGGTGAATAGAGAATTAGTCGTAAGATCCAATTCCAATGCCGTCGATTTTGCCTTACTGAAAGATGGAAAACTAACAGAACTACACAAAGAAGAGGATACCAACAATTTTAACGTGGGCGACATCATGATCGCCAAGATCAGGAAGCCGGTTACCGGTCTGAATGCAGCATTCGTTAATGTTGGCTATGAAAAAGATGCCTTTTTGCATTATCATGACCTGGGACCACAGTTGGCCTCGATGTTAAAATTTGTGAAGGCTGTCAGTACGGGAAAACTTAAAGATTATTCCCTTAAGAATTTTCCATTCGAAAAAGATATTGATAAGAATGGTAGCATTAAAGATGTTATCAAAGCGAATCAATCACTACTGGTTCAGATAGTAAAAGAACCCATTTCCACCAAAGGACCAAGGATCAGCTCCGAGCTTTCTATAGCCGGTCGATACCTGGTAATGGTCCCTTTTTCTGACCGTGTCTCTGTATCCCAGAAGATCGGCAGTAAAGAGGAGAAAGACCGACTTAAAAGGCTTATTAAAAGTATTAAGCCGAAAGGATTTGGAGTCATCATCAGAACAGTAGCAGAAGGCAAGAAAGTCGCCGAGTTGGACAAGGACCTTCAGAATTTGCTGGATAAATGGACAGCAATGTGTAAGAAATTATATAAGGCGCCCACCCCATCCAAAGTCCTGGTAGAAATGAATCGTGCTTCCTCAATATTGAGAGATGTTTTCAACGACAGTTTTACCGGTATACATGTGGATGATGAAACGCTTTATAACCAGATCAAAGATTATGTTCTGGAAATCGAGCCCGAAAAAGAGTCTATTGTAAAACTGTATTCGTCACCTGTCCCGATTTTTGAAAAATTCGGAATAGATCGCCAGATCAAAACTTCCTTCGGCCGAACGGCCTCTATGAGTAAAGGTGCTTACCTGATCATAGAACACACAGAAGCATTACACGTAATTGATGTAAACAGTGGAAACCGTTCTAATAAGGCCAAGAACCAAGAGGACACTGCCTTCGAGGTAAACCTGTTGGCCGCTACTGAAATTGCAAGGCAATTGCGCCTTCGCGATATGGGCGGGATCATCGTGGTGGATTTTATCGATATGGTAAAATCGGATCACAGGCGAAAACTGTTCGATCACCTCAGGAACGAGATGAAAGACGACAGGGCCAAGCACAAGATCTTGCCTCCGAGCAAGTTTGGCCTGATACAAATTACAAGACAACGGGTACGTCCGGAAATGAAGATCAAAACCACCGAAGCCAACCCTAGTGGTAATGGCCAGGAAATAGAAGCACCGATTGTGCTGATAGAAAAGATCAACGTAGACCTGGAGCGCCTCATGAAAGGCGACGGGAAAGACAAAAGTATCACATTGAACACCCATCCGTTTATTGCAGCATACCTGACCAAGGGCTTCCCTTCTATACGTTCTAAATGGTTTTTAGAACACAAGAAGTGGATAAAGATCCAACCACGAGATGCCTACACGTATCTCGAATATTGTTTTAAAGACAAAGAAGGTCAGACCCTTAACTAAATAAAAAGCGATTCCCACAAAGGGAGTCGCTTTTTTTTTGCCTATTTCTCACTAACTTATCTGTACAATAATCACCATTCCAAGCTCATGAAAATTTCTGCCTACCTATTGATAAGCTTACTGATCACCAGCTGTAAAAACGATGCTGCCCAGGAAAATTTAGCAGATCTCCTGGACGGGATGCCGTACATCGAGGGGAAAATGGATTACCTGGATTCTCCTTATGTCACTGCCGGGAACCGGGTCTATATGGTGGGGCAGCAGGACGGGAGTTTTGCAGAAATCGGTTGGCATATCAAAGGAGAGATGGGAGGAATTTGGAATCATCCTATAAAATTGATGGACGGATTTAATGCAGAACTTCTCTTCGCAGAAGACCGCACCCCTCTTGACCGAGCTGATAAATTTATCAATTATCCACTTGCCAATGTACACCAGTATTCCCTTTCAAAATACCAATTGTCAGTAGAACGCTGGCAGATAGTGCCCGACGATAAAGAAGGAATAGCGATCCAGTATATCTTTCATAACCAGGGAGACAACACAGTAGAATTTGATTTAAATTTTACAGCCCATGCAGACC
>JABDLH010000270.1 GCA_013003145.1 Flavobacteriaceae bacterium
GCTGGAGAAAAAGAATAAGATCATCACTCCGGAGGAGAAAAAGACTATTGCATACCACGAAGCAGGTCATGCCACGGTAAGCTGGATGCTGGAACACGCGGCTCCATTAGTGAAAGTCACCATTGTACCAAGGGGGCAATCCCTGGGTGCTGCATGGTACTTGCCGGAGGAAAGACTGATCGTACGCCCGGAACAGATGCTGGATGAAATGTGCGCTACCCTTGGAGGTAGGGCTGCAGAGAAGGTCATTTTTAACAAGATCTCTACCGGTGCACTCAGCGACTTGGAAAAAGTAACCAAACAGGCGCGTGCCATGGTAACTATCTATGGTCTGAACGAATCAATAGGTAACCTAACCTATTACGATTCTTCCGGTCAGAACGAGTACGGCTTTACTAAGCCTTACAGCGAGGAGACTGCACAGAGGATAGACGAAGAGATCTCTAAGATCATCGAAACCGAATACAAAAGGGCTATCGATGTGCTGCAGAAGAACAAGGACAAACTTTCTGAATTAGCTGAACGATTATTGGACAAAGAAGTTATCTTTAAAGAAGATTTAGAGAAGATTTTCGGTAAGCGTCCTTTCGAAGGAAAGTTCGATGAGCAGGGGCAGGAAGAGGTCGCCTCTGAAAAACTCGCTTCTGAAGAATCGACCGAGGAAAATAAATAATCGAATTTAAACGTTGTCCATGTAGCAACCGGACATGTTTTTGAATCACAAAGATATTCATGGGTCTCTTAGACAAACTCTTCGGGGGGGGCAAGAAAAAGGTTTCCAAAGAAACTGCGGAAACCCGTGGCGTACATATGCCTGACCTGAATATTCCGGTTGATGAAAAATTCACCATACACTTTAAGAAGAACGGGGGTAAGTTCCTTTACTGCGACTCCTTCGGAGAGGTTTCTGAAGCACTGAAGAATATCATACTGGAGAATAACTGGCAACAGGAATCATTCTTCAGCATGAATCCCCAGTTGGAAGAACGCTTTAAAAAGGAGGGTCTTAGCTTCACTAACAAATCCAAGGAGAGTGAAGTATTCTTTACGACCTGCGAACACCTTATCGCGCAGAACGGTTCTATCCTGGTCTGTTCTAACCAATTACAGGAGAAGAAACTTCACGAAGTACCCGATAATGTTATTGTATTTGCAACGACCAGCCAGCTGGTCGAATCTATCGGGGAAGGACTCAAACTCATCAAGAAAAAATATAAACAAGGCATTCCCGCCAATATTACTACTATTAAACATTTTCAGGCTTCCGCAGAAAACAAGGATGATTTCCTAACCTATGGCAGTAGCTCCAAGCATCTGTACTTATTACTACTGGAAGACCTGTAATTATGAAGGAAGTTCTCAGGAGATCCATTACCGGGCTAGTGTATGTGGCACTTTTGCTATCGGCTGTCTTCCTTAGCACGGATGCCTTCGATTTCCTGTTCATGATTTTCGGCCTTGCTTGTCTTTATGAATACAAGAGGCTTACGGCACTAAAAGGATATTACATCTTCATGGCGTACCTGGTGCTATGGTGGGCGTTTATCTACCTCATACATGACAAACTGCTGATCAATATCCTAATGTTTGTCACCATTTCAATTAACATCGTTTTATTGTATTACCTGTTCTGCAATAAGAAGCCTAAGGAGAACGGTGTGATGAAATTCCTGATCGGCCTGTTCTATATAGGCGGTGGCTGTATCTTCCTGACGATGATCCCTTATAAGGACGACGCCTTTGCCAAGTTCCTGATCATGGGTATATTTATCCTGATCTGGGTAAACGACTCTTTTGCTTACCTGGTGGGTAAAACGATCGGCAGAACAAAATTATACCCGGCCATTTCTCCCAAAAAGACCGTAGAAGGAAGTTTAGGCGGATTGGTTTTTACCGTTGCGGCAGCATATTTTATGGCCAGATATGAGCCTATCGTAAACCCGGCTCAATGGGTGATCCTCGCCGTAGTTATTGTAATTGCTGGTGGTTTGGGCGATTTGGTGGAGTCTAAATTGAAACGTGAAGCCGGTGTAAAAGACAGTGGCGCTATACTTCCTGGTCACGGAGGTATGTTAGATAGGTTGGATAGTCTTATATTTGCTGCACCATTTGCCTACTTAACACTTAACCTTTTGACCAATGTTTCATAAAGAGGGCCAGAAAATAATATTGATCACTTTTTTCCTGCTGAGCACCATTATCGTGCTGGCACATTTTTACGTGGGTATTTCCTGGGTAAAAACAGCAGTTCAGTTGGCTGCCCTTGTCTTCCTGGTGGCGATTTTACAATTCTTCAGAAATCCAAAGAGGGTCGCGGATAAAAACTTCGACGAGATCCTTGCCCCGGTAGACGGAAAAGTAGTGGTGATCGAGGAAGTGGAAGAAAATGAATACTTCAAGGATAAGCGATTGCAGGTATCTATTTTTATGTCCCCGGTAAATGTACACGTTACCCGGTACCCGGCCAGTGGCCAGATAAAGTTTTCCAAATACCATCCCGGTAAATACCTGGTGGCCTGGCATCCTAAATCCAGCGAAGAGAACGAACGTACCACCGTGGTTATCAATACGCCAAAATTCGGTGATGTCCTCTACAGGCAGATTGCCGGAGCCATGGCAAGGCGGATCGTTAACTATGCCGAAGTTGGTGAAAGCGTGGTACAGGGTGAAGACGCCGGTTTTATTAAATTTGGGTCGAGGGTAGATCTTTTCCTGCCGCTGAACAGCGTTGTCACTGTAAAGCTCAACCAGAAGGTAAAAGGAGCAAAGACCTGTATTGCCACCACACCTAAGAAGGATGAAGACTGAGCAATTACATATGAAATTCACTAAAGCCGTTGAGATCGTCAACAATTTCAACGATCCCCTACCTGCAGATCTTCTTCTTAAACTTTATGCCTACTACAAGATAGCGAACCGCAATTTTGACCATCCCGGGAGCAAGACCCCGTTGATCAATGCGTTTAAGGCCAATGCGCTTATTCAGGCCAGGGATATTACTAGTGAAGATGCCATGAAGCTCTATGTAGACCTGGTGAAAAGTGAAATCCACCCCAACCTTTAAGAAGCTTATTTAGCGGTATACATATCCTTTGGATCTGCCTGGCATAGCTCTAGCATGAATGCCCCCATTTTTTCGCTGATATCCTTAAAATAGCGCTCTCCTTTTTCCGCAGTAGCCATAGACGGATCCCCTATACCGGTATCTTCAGAAACGGCGCTCCATTTTCGTTCTGCCCAGGCCCAGCCCTCGGAAAAGGAACTTATCCTGAATTGCCGGTGCGCACCACTCCCCCACTCTTCCTTAGGCAATACCAGCCCTCCTTCTAAATAAAGCATTAACGATGTTTCCATTTCATCGGCATGGTCACCCTCATTATCAAAATAAAGGGTTTTATCCAGGGCCCTGAAACTGTCTGCATAGCAAATAAAGAGTTCCGGGAATTCCAGCCCCAGTTCCCTTACCAGGGGTTTAAAATTGTTACCCCCATGACCGTTAAAGATCAATAATTTGGGTATGCCCTGCCTTTTCAGCGTGGCCGCCACATCCTTCAATATAGCAAGCTGGGTAGAGGGATTCAGGTTGATATCCAGGTAAATATCATGTTGCCCGGTATTAACACCAAAAGGAACAGCTGGGAATACCATCACCTTTCCCCCCTTGGACCAGGCTATTTTCGCAGCCTCGGCAGCGATTGCTTCGGCCTGGTAATTATCCGTGCCGTACGGCAAATGGTAATTATGTGCTTCAGTTGCCCCCCAGGGGAGCACTGCCAATTCAATTTTCTGATCCTTTAATAATTTATAATTCGTCTCGGCGAGTACATAAGGCCTAGGTTCCATATATCAGACAGCAAGATTAGAAGAAACGGTTTCTTTTTCAAAAAAGGTGAAATATACTGCGGCAAAAAGTGTGACCAGGAAATAGCATTGCAAGAACAAGCCTGCCTGCTCAAAATAAGTGTTTATCCCGAACCAGTCCCCGGTGAGGTATATGAATACCCCGCCTGCAACAGCCCTGAAAGCCTCTACATAAAGGGCATACCGCTGCCGGTCCATCAGGCTGCTGTAACCAAAAACAGCCAGGAACAGAAATCCTCCATAAACCAGGAGACCTTCATATCCTATGGCCGCAAAATTGTAGAACATAAACAACAGCAAGCCGAGAGTTACCAGCATCTGTAGGAGGATATATCCCTTAAACCAGGCCGAGGCTTCGGTTTCATATTTGTCATAATTGTAAACGTCTTTAATTACCGTATAAGGATACTTCTCCCGGACATCGGCGGGGCGCCAGCCTGTAGGCATAAACCAGATCCGGAATTTATCCCAGGGCTTCTTGGTCCGCCAGGCATCCACGGTCAACCTCCAGAAGTGCTGAAAATTGATCAGGAAGGGGTTCCAGGTGCCGGCCGGTTTCAGTACACCGTACTGCGGGGGCACCTCCTCCAGTTCTTCCTGGAATGTACCAAACCAACGGTCCCATACAGACAGTATCTGACCCAGGTTCTTATCAATGTATTCCGGGTTGATCGCGTGGTGTACGCGGTGTTGCGAGGGGGTGACAAAAATATATTCAACCCAACCGAGCTTGCCAATATGCTGGGTATGGTACCAGAATTGCGCAAAAAGGTGGATGGGCGCAAGAATGGCGATCACTTGTGCGGGCACTCCCAATACCGCTGCAGGAACCAAGAGCAGGGCAAAATAACCCAATAAGTTAGAGATAGGCTGCCTTAATGCGCAGGCCAGGTTAAACTCTTCACTGGAATGGTGGATGACATGCTGGTTCCAAAAGACATTAATGTGATGACTTAGACGGTGGTTCCAGTAGCCGGCAAAATCAATAGCGATAAAAGCAATGAGCCAGACCGCCCAGGTCGCCTTTATTTCGGTGACTGCAAGGGCATTCAGTAAGAAGGGGTAGGAAAAAATGATCAGCCCCAGCCCCAGGGAATCCTTAATAACATTGGTCAGCCCGGAACTGATACTGCTGACGCTATCCAGGATTTTGTGTTTCTGGTCCTTCACAAAATGGCCGTACCCAATTTCTATTAAGAGTAAAACTATAAAGAAAGGGATGGCGTAAAGTAAGGCATTGGCATATTGCTCCATATTACTGTTTTGCAGGTCTTATTTGCACGTCAAATTGGTTTTAGAATGGTCCTACCATGATATGAGCCCTATGTGTTCCCGGATCCATCAGCCACGGCATTCCCGGGGCGTGCGGCTTATCCGGCAAACCGGTAGACTTTGTCGTAGCAAACGGGATATAGATCACGTACCGGAATTTTCCATTGGCCAATTCACCGGTACTCTTGTTATAATCCTCGTCCTTGCCGTAATAAATATAAGTCATGCTTGGAGCTTCAGGCATTTTAAGTTTTCCTTCAGCCACCTCTTTTCCCCTTGTCTCCATCTTTTCTTTAAAATCGGCACCTTCGGCACTGAGCTCCCTGCCCCTGGCCATAAAAGGTTCCAGGGCTTTGGAATAGCAGGATACACTTATGCCTTCCTTTGTGGGATCATCGGCCAGGCAAACCATATTGTTGGTACCCTCACGGAACACCACAAGGGATCCCTCTTCGTTATAGCCATAGACCATTGCTCCCTCTTTCTCCCCGTCCGGCAGGGGCAGAACAGCGGTTTTAATCTGTACCTCTTTAGATAATATTTTGCTTTTGTCGGATTGGGCATAGCCTATCCAAGTTATAAGTCCTAAACAAATGGTTATTATATTTCTCATGTGATGGTTCTTTTCATAAAGATAAGAATCTGAGTTATATGATGATAGTCCCAGATTGTAATTGACAAAAAAAAGGGTGCCTATAAAAGCACCCTTTTTCAATGTATGGTCAATCCTAGATCCTTATTCCAGGCTAGACAGGCTTTTTTCCAAAGTTTCAATCTTGGCTTCAGCGTCTGCCGCTTTCTTCTTCTCCATCGCCACCACCTGCTCCGGCGCATTATTCACAAATCGATCGTTGGATAATTTCTTCTGGACCGACTTAAGGAAACCTTTGGTATAGGCCAGTTCTTCCTGTATTTTCTCGATCTCGGCGGCAATATCCACTTTCCCACTAACGGGGATAAAGTATTCATTACTTTTTACCCGGAAAGACAGGGCGCCCTCAGGAGCCTTATCAATAGTTTTGATCGATGATACGTTGGTCAACTTAGCAATGATCCCATTCCAGAAATCCCCCGTTTTTTCGGCATCGATCAGCTGTAATTCTAATGATTCCTTCATCGGGATATTCTTTTCTTTCCGGATGGTCCGAATGCCGGAGATCACCTCTGCAGCAAATTCAAATCCACCGGTCAGCGCAGCATCTGCTCCCCTGAACTCCGGCCAGCGTGCAACGATCAGGGCTTCATCTGTATTGCGCTCTGCCATATGCTGCCAGATCTCTTCGGTGAGGAAGGGCATAAACGGGTGAAGTAATTTCAGGGTCTCTTCAAACTGACGGGTTACCTCTTTCAGCGTCTTGGCATCTATCGGTTGTTGGTAAGGAGGTTTTACGATCTCCAGTAGCCAGGAACAGAAATCGTCCCAAACCAACTTATAGATCGCCATCAGTGCATCAGAGATCCTGTACTTGGAAAAGTGATCTTCTATCTGTTCCAGGGTCTGCTGGAATTTTGCGTCATACCACTGTATTCCTTTTGCCGCAGATTCGGGCTGATCAAATTCGGCTACTTCCCACCCTTTTACAAGTCGGAAGGCATTCCATATCTTATTGGCAAAGTTCTTTCCTTGCTGGCAAAGGTTTTCATCAAACAGCAGGTCGTTCCCCGCTGCCGAGCTCAACAGCAGCCCAACACGGACACCATCGGCACCGTATTCTTCGATCAGCTTAAGGGCATCCGGTGAGTTCCCCAGGGATTTAGACATTTTACGCCTTTGTCCGTCGCGTACCAGGCCGGTAAAATATACATTCTTAAAAGGCCTTTTATCCCGGAATTCATATCCGGCCATAATCATACGGGCTACCCAGAAAAACATAATGTCCGGCGCTGTCACCAGGTCACTGGTCGGATAGTAATAATTAATCTCCTCGTTTTCGGGCTCCAGGATGCCTCCAAAGACGCTCATCGGCCATAACCAGGAAGAAAACCAGGTATCCAGGACATCTTCGTCCTGCTTCAGATCGGCTGCAGTAAGCACTTGTTTACCCTGCAGGCGTTTATTTGCTTTTTCCAGGGCCTCTTCCGGGCTCTCCGCCACTACGAAATCGTCCTGCCCTTCCCCGTAATAATAGGCCGGGATCTGCTGACCCCACCAAAGCTGCCTGGATATGTTCCAGTCTCTTATGTTCTCCAGCCAATGCTTATAGGTATTGATGAACTTATTGGGAAAGATCACCACATCGCCGGTTTCCAGGACCGCATCCAGGGCGGGTTGTGCCAGGTCTTTCATTTTAAGGAACCACTGCTCTGAAAGACGTGGTTCAATAACTGCCTTGGTTCGCTCCGAAGTCCCCACCTTATTCATGTGATTTTCGGTCTTCACCAGGAAACCTTTTTCTTCAAGTTCCTTTGAGATCGCTTTACGCGCTACAAACCGGTCCTGGCCCTCGTAGTGCAACCCATAAGCGTTTAGAGTAGCATCCGGGTTAAAGATATCGATGATATCCAATCCGTGCTTCTGCCCAATTTGTTGATCGTTGACATCATGTGCCGGTGTGATCTTCAGGCAGCCGGTACCAAATTCCATGTCGACGTATTCATCGGCAATTACCGGAATTTTCCTGTTGCATATAGGAACTATCACCTGCTTACCGATCAGGTGGGTATAGCGTTCATCCTCGGGATGCACACATACCGCTGTATCTCCTAGTATGGTTTCGGGCCGCGTTGTAGCGATGGTCACCTTCTCATCTGATCCTTCTATTGGATATGCCAGGTAATACAGCAACCCCTGCTTTTCTTCGTGAATTACTTCCTCGTCAGACAGCGTAGTCTGGGCCTCGGGATCCCAGTTCACCATCCGGTGACCCCTGTAGATCAATCCTTTGTCATATAACTCGACAAACACCTTGATGACCGATGCTGACATATCGTCATCCATAGTGAACCGGGTTCGTTCCCAATCACAGGAACAGCCCAGTTTTTTAAGCTGCTCAAGGATGACACCCCCGTACTCGTGGGTCCAGTCCCAGGCGTGGTCGAGAAATTCTTCCCTGCTTAAACTGGATTTGGGGATTCCCTGTTCTTTCAGCCTGGCCACTACCTTAGCTTCCGTCGCAATAGAGGCGTGGTCTGTTCCCGGGACCCAGCAGGCATTCTTGCCCTGCAGACGGGCCCGCCTGATCAATACATCCTGTATGGTATTATTGAGCATGTGCCCCATGTGGAGCACGCCTGTGACATTTGGTGGGGGAATTACTATGGTATAAGGTTCTCTCTCATCCGGTTCTGAATGAAAGTAGCGATGCTGCATCCAGTAGTCGTACCAGCGATTTTCTACCTGCTGCGGCTCATATTTTGAAGGGATATCCATGTTTACGGTATGGTTTTTGTTTTAATGACCTGCGTATGACGCAAATTTCTCCCTTTTATCGCAAGGATGACGGGGATACATGGGAATTATCCCATTTTTGAAATACGAAACAAAAATAAGTAACGTTAGTAGATAACAAAAGAATTTTGGATGTTCATAGCAAAACATATACATTTGAAATTCACCCAAAACGAAATATGATGAAAAAAGTAGTTATTCTTGCCTTTGTCAGCCTACTTACCTTTGCCGTTCAGGCACAGGATAAAACCGCAAAAATCGAATTTAAAGCCGAGACTGTGGATTATGGCCAGATCGCAAAAGGCAGTGATGGGATCCGAGTGTTCGAATTCACTAATACAGGAGAGGCTCCACTGATCATCTCTAAAGTGAGTTCCAGTTGCGGATGTACTATCCCGAAGAAACCCGAAGCACCTATTATGCCCGGGAAAACAGGAGAGATCCAGGTGAAATACGACACAAACCGTGTAGGCCCTATCAGGAAAGCTGTAACGGTGATTTCTAATGCAGACACCCCTACAAAAGTTCTGAAGATCAAAGGGGAAGTTATGCCTGAAGGCAGCAAATAAGCTTACACTTATATATAAAAATCGAAACCGGCCTCTGGGCCGGTTTTTTTATTCAAATAACTTTTTTAAAACAAAGGAGAACAGCAGGTCTTTATTGTATCGCTCTATCAGTACGCGTACTTGTTTTCCTTCTCTTTCGTTCAGCATCTGTATAATCTCCTGTATCTTATACCGGTGTACCGGCTTACCATTTACGGCCAGTATGACATCACCCTCTTGCAAGCCGGCTTCAGCAGCAGGACTACCTGCACGAATGGTGGAAACAATAATTTCCGGAACCAGGCTAAGTCGTGTCCTGTTCTCCAGCAATAACTGTACATTTCCAAAAGAATCATCTTCCTGGTAAGCGACCCCACTGGCATCTGCCAGGCTTTCGGCTACATAGCGCATGCCGTTATGCTGCACTTCTATACCGCTTAGGTTATAGCGGAAGGGTTCCCGGAAGAGGTTGTTTTTTTTCAGGGTCACTTCCCCGGCCCGGTAATCGAATACCACGTTAAAACGCCTCAGTATCTCTCCTCCCAGGCTGCCGTTCCTGTTGCCGAGATCTTTGATCGAAGAAAAGGAATTCATTTCCGGGAAAGCCGCCTTGGCATCTGCCAGTACAAAACTCCCTATTCTCACCTTCTCTACCTTGGTCCTTTTACCAAAAATATCTCCATTCAGGCCTTTACCCAGGAAATCTTCGTAATATGAGTCGGGCACTCCAAGGCCCTTTTCCAGGTCCTGGAATAACCATACAGCGTCACTACTCCCAGTATCTACCAACAAATTAACTGGAACCTCCTTCTCATTGGCAAAAACAACTGCACCATCCAGGTAAGCTTTATTATCAATAATGGTCAGCGGAAGGGTTTCGCTTCTTTTCGACTTCTTTTTGCGGTAATACCTGGGATCATGGAATTTTATATGTTGAGCCGAGTAATTGATCTCCACCACAAAATCACGGAAAAGATCATAACCTATGATCCCGTGGACATTGATCCCTAGACTTGTACTGAAATTGAGATCCCGATCCAGGACTACATATACCTGTTGATTTGGATTTACAATATCTTTTATGCGAAATTCATTCCCCACAGAACTCAGGGCCTCGATGGGCTCACCTTCGCCAAGCCCCCTGATAGTTATGGCACGAACGTTATTCAAGGAAACGGAATCCTGGTCCGTAATACTGAATATAATAGGCTTGTTCACCCCAGTGTCCAGGATAAAGGATAAGGGGGTTCAGTTTACTTCGATAGGAACGACAATCAGATTGTTGATCAGTTCAAATTTCACCTTTGACGATTGGTCTCCATCAGGCAAAGAGAAAATCTGCCCGAATGCCAGGATCGGGAGCAGAAGTGCCAACAGCAGGCCAGATAGAGAAAAATATCGCAACCGTTTAAATATTAAGGTGTTACCTATTAAATA
>JABDLH010000273.1 GCA_013003145.1 Flavobacteriaceae bacterium
GTGGTAGACTATGCTATCCCTGTTATGGGGACTAAGAAATTCGGGGGGAGCCGCGCCGGTATGATAGGGACGACTATTGGCCTGGTTATCGCCATCGTCTTCCCCATACTCGGGATCTTTGGGATCGTCATATGGCCGTTTATCGGGGCCTTGGTCGGAGAGCTTCTGAACAGGGCCGATCAAAAAACTGCATTCAAAGCGGCATTCGGATCCTTCCTCGGTTTTCTCACCGGGACCTTCCTGAAGTTTTTGGTCAGTGTGATCTTCCTGGGACTTTATATCTCCAAGGCCTGGGAATATCGTGAAGCCTTATTCCCGTATTTTTTCAGCTAGTTACAGCCATTGTACTTTCCCGGCGATGGGATTCCGGCTCCCTTCTTCCAGCTCTACGTCATAATACCCCATATAGAAGAACCCAAGGCATTCTTCTCCCTGCTCCATCGGCAAGAATTCATCCATATACCGGATCAGGCCTGGAGAACTCCAATAGCACCCTATTCCCATTTCGGTACAAGCCAGCCACATGTTCTGTACGGCCATGGCCGTTGCCGCAACCTCTTCCCAAACGGGAAGGCTTCCTGCTGGATCGCGCTGCATACAGATAGCGATCACTGCCGCCGCTTTTTGCGGGTTTTCCAGCAGTTTCCGGGTTTTTATCTTCTTGGGGCGCTCTTCAGTCGCAGTGTATTTGTTCGAGAGGAAAACGCCTAACTTTTCCAAACTGTCCCCTGTCATCACTTTGAACCTCCAGGGTTCTGTCTTCTTATGAGTAGGAGCCCAGTTCGCCGTTTCCAATATCTTTTCTATAGTTTCTTTAGCGATGGGTTTTCCATTATACTGATCCGGGAATACCGATCTCCTGTTCCTGATTAAATCAAATATCATATAGCGTTTTATATAAGATAAAAATACTACAAACCACTTACTTTAGCAGACCATAATAGTTTTAAACATTGCTCTAAAGCCTGGTTGCGGTTATCTTCCTTCCAGATCACTGAAAGCACCGCTTTCTGGGGTATGTCTTTCAGTTCTATGAATTTAACCCCCATGTTAAAGCCGTGCTGCAGGGAGGTGGGTACAATAGAGATCCCAAGGCCATTCTCCACTAGTTTAAAAATGGTCTGTGCATGCACCGATTTATGGGATACCCTGGGACTGAATCCCTGCTGTTCACAGATACTCATCACCGTATCGTAATACAATGGGCTGTAATCCTGTGCAAAAAGAATAAAATTCTCTTCGGCGAACTGGCCTATATCACGGAATGTTTCCACAGCACACCAATGATCTTCCGGGAGCACCAATGAAAATGTATCCTCGAATACGGGTTTCAGTTTTATTCCCTCCGGTACCCTTGCCAGGCGCACAAAGCCAATATCTAGACGATCTTTTAAAATTGCACTTAACTGGGCGTTATTGGACAGTTCTTCCAGGCTGGTCCTGATATTTGGATACTGCTGCTGTAGCTCAACCAACAGATCAGGGATCACCTGCTGCATGGCGGAGCCGAGAAAACCGATCCGAACTTCTCCTAACTGCCCCTCCCCGATCAATTTCAATTGTTTGGTAGTCACCTCAATATGGTTAAGCAGAAATTCGACCTCTCCTTTCAGGTACTCCCCTGCCCTGGTCAGGCTCACCTTTTTTTTATTCCTGTCAAATAAAGCGGTCCCGACCAAATCCTCCAGCTGGCTGATCTGCCTGCTGAGCCCGGGCTGGGAGATAAATAATTTTTCTGCAGCTTTCCTGAAATGCAACTCCTCGGCTACCATCAGGAAATAACGCAGGTGACGTAATTCAATTTGATTACTCGTAGTTATCAACTGTTGACTATTTTGATATTGGTAATTATCAAACATAATCAATAATTTTAAGCCATCAAATCATTGAAACATGGCGGAATCACAACAAGGCTTTAATTATGGTGAAGACCAGCTGAGTGCCGGTCTTGCACTATCACTGGCGCGTGGGCATATCAGCGGAAAACTAACACCCCACACCCGTAAAAGAGTTAGGGAAAGTGCAGAGATCGTGGCACGGATCGTCGATAAGGGAGAGCCGGTCTACGGGATCAATACCGGTTTTGGCCCTCTCTGTACCACTCGTATATCTAAGGAAGAGACACGGATCCTTCAGACCAACATCTTAAAGAGTCACAGTGTAGGCGTAGGAAAACCGATCGAGAAGGAGATCGCTAAGCTCATGCTGGTCTTAAAACTTCATTCCCTTGCTAAGGGCTATTCCGGGATTGCGGAAGAGACCCTTGATCGTATGCTCTGGCACCTGGAAAACGATGTAACCCCCTTGGTCCCCGAGCAAGGCTCCGTTGGTGCATCCGGGGACCTGGCGCCATTATCACATCTCTTCCTGCCCCTGATAGGGCTGGGGAAGGTATGGTATAAGAATGAAGTCCTTACTACCGAGCAGCTATTCAAAAAGAAGGGCATAACAGCCCTGGAACTCGGCCCAAAAGAAGGCCTGGCATTGATCAATGGCACCCAGTTCATTGCCGCCCATGCCGTAAAAGTCATTGCCAGGATGCAAAGATGCCTCTCGCAGGCGGATATCATAGGCGCTATGATGGTAGAAGGATTACAAGGTTCCATAAAACCATTTTACACAGAATTACAT
>JABDLH010000277.1 GCA_013003145.1 Flavobacteriaceae bacterium
ATTGATATGTCCCGGCATTGGCCAGGTCATATACTTCTAGTGTGATTGAGTTTCCGTCACAGATCTGTGCAGTTCCATCACCAAAATCTGCTTCGCCCTGCTGCCGGATCTTTAAGCCGGAGTTGACAGAGAGGTAATACATGGGATGTGGATCTGATACCGGGCTCGTCAATGCAGGACTTGTACTACGCACACGGAAGCGATAGTTTTCTCCCCGGGTTTCCGGCGGCACCTGGAATTGAAAGTAGAAATCAAAAACTGTATTCTTATCGCCTTCCCTTGCCAATTCTACCGGGTCTGTAAAATTTCCGTCTGCATCGGACAGCTCCAGGATGAACTCATTATTTGAGTTGACCAAAGGAGGGCTCCAGTTAAAGTTCACCCAGTAATCATTAAATGAAGCAGAGGCACAAGCCTGTACCCATGGACTACTTCCTGCAGGTGGAGTTTGGTTAGGGGCAGCTTCCGGCTTCTTCAGCGTCTGGGCAGATGCCATCAGGCAACTGAATAACAGTAGAATGCTGAAAGAGACTCGGAAATTGTTTTGTATAAATTGTTTCATAGCTGGCTGTAGTTTTGGGACTACTCTTACTCGTATGTGTTTTGGTCAAAGGTCTGATTCTGAACAGCTGGGAATTTTATTGCTGTCGGGGGGAACTTTTGGGTCCTTAGCTGTATGCCTAACAAATATGACACTTAATCGAAGTGCTGGGAATTTAATGTTGTAGTACGGTAGATTTATGTTGTGAAATCGCAATTCTTGTAGGCTGCGGCTTTAATTATGGACGCTATGAACGCAATTTTGCTAACTTTGCAGCTTGAAAATATAGCTTATGAAAGATGCGCCACGCTCGCTGAATTTTATAGAACATATCATTGAAGAAGACCTGGAGAAAGGATTCTCAAAAAACGATCTCAGGTTTCGTTTTCCACCGGAGCCCAATGGATACCTTCACATCGGGCATGCCAGCTCTATCTGTCTCAATTTTGGACTGGGCCTTCGCTACGGAGCCCCGGTCAATCTTCGCTTTGACGATACCAACCCCTCTAAGGAGGAAAAGGAGTTCGTAGAGGCGATCCGTAAAGACGTGGAATGGCTGGGATTTGAATGGGATAAGGAGTGTTACGCCTCTGATTATTTTCAACAACTCTACGATTGGGCCGTCATGCTGATCAAGGAGGGAAAAGCTTATGTGGACAGTCAATCTTCAGAAGCCATGGCCCAGCAGAAGGGGACACCGACAGAACCCGGGACCAACAGCCCGTTCAGGGACCGTTCCGTGGAAGAGAACCTGGCCTTGTTTGAAGAAATGAAAGCCGGAAAACACGGGGAAGGAACCCACGTGCTGAGAGCTAAGATCAGTATGGCAGCCACCAAAATGCTGATGCGTGATCCTATCATGTACCGCGTGCTACACAAGCCGCACCACCGCACAAATACCGATTGGTGTATTTACCCCATGTACGATTGGACACACGGGGAGAGCGATTATATCGAGTCTGTTTCACATTCATTATGTACGCTGGAGTTTGCACCACATAGGGAGTTGTACAATTGGTTTTTAGACCAGGTTGTGGAGGAGGGAAAGGTAAGGCCAAAGCAACGTGAATTTGCCAGGCGTAACCTCAGTCATACCGTGGTCAGCAAAAGAAAACTACTGGAATTGGTGAACCGGGGGGTTGTTACTGGCTGGGACGACCCCAGGATGCCTACCATCTCCGGCTTGAGAAGAAGGGGGTATACCCCGGAATCTATAAGGAATTTTGCTGATACTATCGGGATCGCTAAAAGAGACAACGTGGTAGACGTATCCTTATTGGAGTTTCATGTGCGAGAACACCTGAACCAGATAGCCCCCAGGGTTATGGCGGTACTGGATCCGGTTAAACTTGTCATTACCAATTACCCCGAAGGCGAAGAAGAATGGCTTACAGCGGAAAATAACCCCGAGGACCCCGGGGCAGGAGAAAGGGAAGTGCCTTTTTCAAGAGAATTGTATATAGAAAAGGAAGATTTCAGGGAAGAAGCTAACCGAAAATTTTTCAGGCTGAAGTTAGGCGGGGAGGTACGCTTAAAAAATGGTTATATCATTAAAGCCGAGTCCTGCACTAAAGATACCGATGGGAATATTACGGAAATTCAGTGTACATATGACCCTAAAAGTAAGAGTGGGAGCGGTACCGAAGAAAGCCTGAGAAAGGTTAAGGGTACACTGCACTGGGTGTCTGTCGCCCATGCCATCCCGGCAGAAGTTCGTCTTTACGACCGTTTATTCAGTCACGAAACTCCGGATGCTGACAAGGAGAAAGAATACACAGATTTTATCAACCCCGAATCCCTAAAAGTGATCACGGCCTTTGTTGAGCCAAGTTTAAAGGGTGCTGAAATCGGCGAACGCTTCCAGTTTCAACGCCTGGGCTATTTTAATATTGACAAGGAGAGTACGGAAGGCTCATTGGTATTTAACAGGACAGTACCCCTCAGGGATACCTGGGCCAAATTAAAGGACCAATCTTAACAGCCATTCGTAATTATATATGCTTTAAAGGGTCCCGATTCGGGATCCTTTTTATTTATAGGGGCTCTATTTCGCCTCTTTTAGCATCTCGGATACTGGAATTCGGGCATTTAGCGGTTTTCCGATAGTTTTTCATTGGATATGATTAAAGAGCTTACAGCTTTGTTGCTACATTGTCAACCAAGAACAATGAGAAACACTGGATGTTGTTGAAAATCAGTTATCAGTAAAAAATAATAACTGCCGCTTAACACATTCTTTCCTTTTTAGGTCGTATCTTAAATGTTCGGATTAAAGGAGTATTAACCATAAAATAGAATAGATCATGAATAACAATAGTGGAAACGTTTTACTGGCTTTGTTAACCGGAGCTGCAATCGGTGGAATCGCCGGCATCCTGTATGCCCCTGATAAAGGAGAAGAAACCAGGAAAAGACTTAAAGATGGCGCTCTGAAGACCAGGGATGACTTAAATGTTCGCTTGCACAAGGCTGCTGATGAACTGACTAAAACTGCCGATGCAAAGAAGGCCGATTTTGACCGGAGGTTAGATGAGACAATTTCTACCATGAGCTATAAGGCTGATGACATCATCGGGACCCTGGAGCGTAAATTAGCCGATCTACGTAAAAAGAATGCAGAATTGCAGAAATAATAAAGCATGGCGTTCGAAGAACTAAAGGATAACATCGCTGAGGCCGACCGGACCGCTCGTTCATATATAGATACGAGTGCAGAATATTATAAGCTTAAGGCATTTAAGTTCCTGATGCAGGGAATTATGTCTTTCTCTAAAATGCTGGTAGTGGGAGTCATCGCTCTCATCGCCTTGTTATTCCTTTCACTTGCAGCCTCCTACGGGATAGGGCAGTTACTGGATAATACATTCCAGGGCTTCCTGATCGTTGGTGGGTTTTACGTGTTGGTGGGATTACTTTTCTACCTCCTGAGAGACCGCATCAACAGGCCGCTGTTAAAGAAATTTTCTGAATTTTATTTTGACGACTAATATGTCTAAACGATATCAATCCATATCAGAGATTAACCACGATCTGAAGATCCTGGAATTACAGCGGGAAATAGACCGTGAGAACCTGAAATTGAGCTATCAGAATGC
>JABDLH010000001.1 GCA_013003145.1 Flavobacteriaceae bacterium
GTCGTAGACATTTCCCATCCCAATTTTGAAGAACATATCGCATCGGTCAATGAAACCTTGAAGGATATAGAAAGTGTTCAGAAACGGACCATCATGGTTTTTAATAAAATAGACCAATACGAGCACGAAGAAATAGATGAGGATGACCTGGTAACTGTAAAAACCGGCAGACACTTCACCATCGCTGATTGGAAACATACCTGGATGGAAAGGCTGGGAGACAACGCTGTATTTATCTCTGCCATCAACAGGGAAAACATAGAAGAATTCAGGAAAAGGGTTTATAACGAGGTGAGAGACATACATGTAAGCAGGTTTCCTTACAATAATTTCCTCTACCCGGAGAACCTGGATGCTTACTCAGAGGACGCTGAATAGGGTTGTTCATCGAGAAAATTTACCTTTCATATTTTTCACAACAAACAGCGGTAGGTTCACAACAAAATTTGAACTCAACAGGGAAATGATCGTATATTTACTCCAGTGATTAAGTGATAGTGTTTATACCCAAATCTGACCTGAAACTTAAATTACAACGCTAGGAACCCAAATCTGTATTAGCGTACAAGTAAAGAGCCCAACCAAAGGCAAACGACCTACTGTTAAAAAACCCGCTCGATGAGCGGGTTTTTTTATGCGTGTTGGGCAGTAAGATCAAAAAGAATAACTAAGCCCCAATCTCCAATACGTCTGTAAATCATTATCTACCGTATCAAAGGTGGTATCTGTCTCACCCAGGGTATTAATAGCGTAATTCAGTGCTTCCTGTTTACTATTCCTCAGCCCAAAATCGAATCCCACCCCGATCATTTTCCATAAGGTATAGGCAAAAGAGTTAGACCAGGTCCAGTTAGACAGGTCACCGCTCTCGTAACTCTGGAAGAGCGAGAGGTTACTTTTAAAACTGATGGCGCCAAGCTGCCGGGTATAATCTGCTACCACCTTTGCTCCTAGGGAGGAATTAAAAATCGTATCCTCACTGCTGAAAACAAAGTTGTAATTCAGCGGATGGATTACCACAACCAAGTTATCCAAGGGTGTCCATGTTCCTCCCACACCCAAATCAAGGTAGCCCGGGTCATTGAAATTGCTGAGTATCGTGGTCCTGTATTCTCCCAATGCAGAGGCCGCAAAGGTTTGGCTAATGTTTCGCCCATAGAGAGAAGAGATATTGAACACGTCCGTCGCCTGCTGGAATTCATCTGAATCCGTAGGATCATCTTCGTCGTCCAACTTCACCCATTGCAGGTTTAGGTTGGCTGAATTTCGCCAGAAGAACTTCTCTTCTTTCAGGTTGGCATAGGCATTCACGGACACCCCGATATTACCTGACGAATTATTAGGCACCCCTTGTGCATACCAGTTATTGAAGTTCGCAATGTTGACCCCGATGGTTCCAAATGCGCCTTTTCTCCATCCGGGCATGGCATCCAGTTTAGCCTGTATAGCGTCTACCCTGCCCTGAATTGCTGAGATCGAATCTTTCTTTTCCGCTTTGGCAGCCCTTAATTCTTCTGCGGTTTGGCTAAAAGTGAGTACGGTACCGGCCAAAAAGGCCAGTATCAGCAGATAATTTTTCATAATGATTAGTCTTAAAAAGTGTGTTCTTTTTAAAGATAAGGAATATGCAGAGACAGCTTTGTGCTGTATTCCTATTTTCTCTTGACCAAAGGTACGGATGAACAGGCTTCGCCATACATCACACTCCTAGCGACCTGCTGTATTTTGTTGGTTGCCCAAATATAAGCATTGGGGGGTACCGGTCTATTACTGCAACCTTTAATGATTACGGGCTTATCCTGCAGGTGACTGACATCCAGGGATTCGATCACGCTCTGGTAAAGGCTGGTCTCCAGCTCTTCCAGGCTCCCGACCACTACTTTTTTTGCATAAGGCTGCAAGCGGGTACTCACCAGCATATAGGCCCAGCCGGGGATAATAGCATCTGAAGAGCAATGCAGAGCAACGAATGCATCCTGGTAGTCCGGCCAGTCATGGCCCTCTACCTGGGCTCTGAAATCTTTTTCTTTCAGGATAATCCCTTCGTAAAGCCAATCCGCTATATCCATAGCCACCCTCCTGCCTTGTGGATAGTAATCCTCAAGATCAAAAGTGACCAATTTACTCTGGGATACCCTGTTGATGATCTCTTCAGCCATGTATTTGAATTTCTTGTTACGGGACTAGAGCATCCCGAGTTCTAACTTCGCCTCTTCACTCATCAGTTCCTGGGTCCACGGTGGGTCAAAAGTAATCTCTACTTCTGCATCCGAAACCGCATCCAGGGACTTCACCTTCTCTTCCACTTCTACCGGGAGCGTTTCCGCTACAGGGCAATTGGGAGAGGTCAGGGTCATCAGGATCTTCACTTCCCGGTCCTCGTTGACAAAAACGTCATATATAAGTCCTAATTCGTAGATATCTACCGGGATCTCCGGGTCATAAATCGTTTTAAGGACCTTTACTATTTTTTCACCCAGCTCCTGGGTGTCTATGGTAGTCTCACTCATGATTTCTTAATTTAATTGTGTCTGGTAAGCAACGGCGTATAACTTTAACTGCTTTATCATACTGACCAGGCCGTTAGCCCTGGTAGGTGACAAATGCTCCTTCAACCCAATTTCGTCAATATAGGCCGTATCCGCTTCAATAATATCCTTGGGCTTCTGATGGCTGAAGGCACGGACCAGGATAGCTATTATCCCTTTAGTGATGATGGCATCACTGTCTGCAGTAAATACCAGTTTATCCCCCTCTAATTCAGCGTGAACCCATACTTTACTCTGGCAACCTTTAATAAGGTTATCATCGGTCTTGTAGGCCTCGTCTATCAGTGGAAGGGATTTACCCAGTTCTATCATGTATTCGTAGCGCTGCATCCAGTTGTCAAACATGGAAAATTCGTCTACGATCTCCTCTTGTATCTCTTGTATGCTCATTACATGCAAAAGTACGACATCTATTGTTCGGATTCAACTATAACTGCAAGGGACTGCATTTTACTAATCAGGGACTTAAGGGCCTTAGGCACCTTGTTCTGATCAAACTCCGGAGATTTATATGATTCCCCTCCATGACATACGCGAAGTTGCGCTATAGCCGTTTTATCCACGGCAGCATCATCGATGTACGTATGGATATCCGGCAATGTTTTTAAATCAATTTCCGACAGTATGTTACGTATCTCCATCCAAGTTTCATCCGGCAAGGAACTTTCGGCAGATACCTGCCTGTCCCGGCTATGAAATACTTTAATTACCGGTTCCTGGAGAGCGATCTCGTAATAATATCCACGGGAACTAGCAGTATAGTACACCCGGAGCGGTTTATCCTGTTCCTGGGCTATAGCCTGTTGGCATATCCCAAAACTTAAAAAGAACGCAATGATGAGCAAATACTTCATGGGGGTCTTAGCTTTTAATTAAAATACGAAAAAAAGGCGCCCAATGGACGCCTTAAGCTCAACGGATAATCCAAAACCTGTAGAGCAATTAAATTTATGATCGACTACAAAACGATATCTTTAATAATTCCATTCGCAGTTATTCCTCTGCTTAATGTGGGTAACTTGCTGATTTACGCACATTTGAAAAAGTAAGTTACAAAATTATTAACATAAAATTAAGAGTATCGATAAAAATTTTGGGTCATCTCTACAAAATTCAAAATGTATTTAGGGAACCCTCCGGGGCTCCCTTAGCTTTACAGGGCTAAAAACCCATTCCTGGGACCACCGGAAGCAAAAATAGAACGCATCCTGCTCTTCTGCCCCTCGGAGAACATATACATACAACCGTCGTCCACGTAATCCATATAGTTCATCGTCATATCATTCGATTTGCAGTTGACCGTAGGGTAACTTGGACAGCCGTAATTAGGTCCGTCAGAAGAGGGGGTATCCGCTACAAAATCATCCTGCCGGCAGCGTCCATCACCCCAGATATGTCTTAAGTTCACCCAATGCCCAACCTCGTGGGTTGTTGTCCTACCCTGGTCAAATGGTGATTGAACATAGCCGGTATCTCCAAAAAATTGTGGTCCTACGACCACACCATCTGTGTCCGGACTTCCACCTGGAAATTGTGCGTAACCAAGGATGCCACCTCCAATATTACAGACCCAGATGTTGAGTTTATTCTGGGGATCTACAGGGTCTGATCCACCACTGGAGGATCTTTTCATTGCGTCGTTGGTACCCCAGGAAGTTTTGGTAGAAGACTTCCTGATGGTCTGTACC
>JABDLH010000020.1 GCA_013003145.1 Flavobacteriaceae bacterium
CATTGGTCACCTGGTGCTGGGTCACAAAGCGCTGGGGTTCCGGGATAGAATCTGAGGTTTTCTGTTGTGCATTAATTACTGTAACAGATATAAAGAATACCAGGCAGGTCTTGAAAAGCGTATTCATAATTTAAAGGGTGTAATGATCGGGTTATAAGGAACCAATTTAAGGAAACTCTGCTGATTTGGAAGAAGTTTTTCTTCCGTGTGATTTTATAGGAACAAAGGAAGCCCCCGATCGGGGCTTCACGTTATTATTTAGAGTTGATCAAGTTTTAAATCTAAACTTACCGCTCTTTTTTAAAGGCATAATTATCATGATTCTTCAGACGGGTAACCCGGCCTTCTGCATCCCTTTCAAAGACCAGGGTTTCCCCCAGTTCGTCATCATCCCTTACGCGGCGAAAAGTATCTCCTTCAATATGTTTATAAAAGGTCATGGCTTCGGATGGGTCGTCTGTCGGCAGGTATAACTCTACCAATTGGCCATTCATGCTTCCTATATAGGCTTCGCTCCCCCAGGGCTGGGTATCGTAGTAGCCGGTATAGGCCGAGAGATCTTTCACTTCCCCGGTCTCATCATCGCCATTTTTTACCTTAGATAATATTTTATGCATCCCCATGGCGTATTTACCGGGGTTGGTACCATTGGCATTGATCATCACCGCGTAGGCCATCTCCTTGTTAGGGTGCAGTAGCAACAGGGTTTGATAACCCGGACAGCTGCCCCCATGGCTGACCCAGCTACCCCCGTCATCGGCCTTCCGTACAGCAAAGCCAAGACCCCAGGTGATATTCCAACCAGGGTCTGTATAATGTACCTGCTGCATATATTTCAGCGTAGCAGGTTTCAGGATCTCCGCCGTGGTAGTATCCAACAGGCGCAGCTGCCAGGAAGCGAATTGACCAAGGTCTGTAACATTGGAGGAAAATCCGGCGGCAGGGGTGATCCCGTTAGCCTGGAATAATTTGAGTCGGTCCCTGCTGCCATCGCGTTTGATGGCGCTGTAACCAATAGCGAGTTGTTTGCCGTAGAGCTCCTGGGGTAAACTGGTCCTGGTATCTGATAGATTCAGCGGATCCAGGATGTTTTCTGCAATGTAATCTTCGTACGGCATCCCGGACACCTCGGTGACAATTTCCCCAAGAAGGGTGAGGGCAAGGTTACTATACTGGAAGTAAGTGCTGGCAGGGTAAAGGGTCTCTTGCTGACTTAATTCTTCACGGATTTGTTCTTCACTTGGGAATGGGAAATCGGGTCCTGTCCAATACGGGAAGTTCGCTTCCCTGGGCAGCCCTGAAGAATGGGTCAGCAAGGTGCGTACTGTCACCGGTCCGCTGTCCGAAAATTTCTGCTCCAGGTTATACCATGGAAGAATGTCCCCGATCTCGTCATCCAGTCGCAACTTGCCTTCTTCATATAATTTCATGACGGCCACGGCAGTGAAAAGTTTGGAGATGGAACAAATACTACAGATAGTCTCTGCAGTAGTCTGGATCTTATCCTCCTTGTTGGCCATACCATATCCACCCTGCCAGAGCACTTCCTGGTCCTTGACCACGATAGCCGAGATGCCGGGCAGGGTTTCATAATCCTTTTGGGCATCGAGCCAGACCTCGATCAGCTTAAGAGCATCACTGTAATCTTTTGGAGATTCCTGTCCTTGAACCTGAAGACAAAAAAGCAAGATGGGGATTAGCAACGAACGGATAGTCATGATGTTGATTTTTATAACTTTAACATTAAATGTAGGAAATTTTCAAATCAGTTTATCATTGATATCCGGATAAAAAAAAGCCCCTGTGGAAGGGGCTTTTAATGGTAATATGACATGAGCTTACTTGGACTGTTGATCGTATTTTTCGGAATACCGCTTCCAAAGCTCAGTTTGGTGTGTTTCCAGAGATATTTCTCGTCCATCGATAAAGGCATGCGTCAACTGGTTGGTACGCATATCCAGGGCATTACCTTCACTGATAAAAAGAGTGGCGCTTTTCCCTTGTTCCAGGGTGCCGTACTTATCATCAATCCCCAGGATCTTAGCCGAATTCCCTGTGATCAAGGTTAAAGCTGTCTCCATGTCCATTCCCTGCCCTGCTACTTGTCCGGCGTAAAACGGTAGGTTCCTGGTCTGGAAATTAGAGGCCTCTGAATTCTGAATGGCTACTAATAGGCCACCATCAGCAAGCAGCTTTGGCAATTTGTATGGAAGATCGTAATCGTCATCGTCCCGGGCAGGAACGTTATGGGTTTCCTGTACCAGTACAGCGATGTCATGCTCTTTCAGGAAAGGGATGATCTTATGGGATTCATAACCTCCTACGAGCACAACCTCTTTTACCCCGCTTTCTTTGGCTGTGGTCACTGCGTCGATGATCTCCTTCTCACCATCTGCATAAACATAGAGTTTCTGTGAGCCATCAAACAATCCTTTCATGGCGGTAAATGCCTGGTTGGGTTGTTGATCTCCCTTGGCTTTGTAAGCTTTGGAGTTCTGCATGAATGTTTTAATGGCAGCGATATCTTCGGCGTAATCCTTATTGGGTTTAAACCCACGATCTTCCCCTAACCACCAGCGTCCACGGCGGAAGGTATTTGGCCAGTGCAGGTGGATACCGTCATCTTCCTTAATTACGGCATCTTCCCAATTCCAGGCATCAAATTGAACGATGGAGGAGGTGCCGCTAATAGTTCCTCCCTGGGGGGTGGTCTGTCCTATCAGCACCCCGTTAGGACGCATAGACTCTACCACTTTACTCTCCGCGTTATAGGCAATGATACTGCGGACGTGAGGGATCAGGTCGCCGATCTCGTCCTGGTCGTTGCTGGCACGGACTGCGTTTATTTCGATTAGTCCCAATGATTTAGCCGGGGCAATAATGCCGGGATAAATGTGTTTACCTTCGGCATTGATCACTTTTCCCTTGGTCGCGGTATCCCCGCTCCCAATGGCCGTGATGATGCCGTTCTCGAAGACGATTACGGCATTTTCTATCACTTCACCATTCCCAATGTGGGCCGTAGCCCCGCTTATGGTAATGGCTTCTTCCTGTGCTGCAGCCGGAGTCTGTTGGGCGAAGCTCAAGGAGCTTGCCATAATAGCCAGCGTTGCGATTATATAGGTATAAAATTTCATCATGTCTTAGTTAATGGTTTCACATTCAAAGTCAATTCGGTCTTTCCCTTCAGGAGCACGGGTTTTGGCTCCCCCGTTCTTCTCATCGAGCATCATCCCGATCAGTTTACTGCGTTCAGCCTGTATGGCATCACGCTTAGCCTCGTCTGTTTCCAGGTCAAAATACACCGTACCTTCTATGATGGTTTTTTCTGCTTTTGCGGCCACAGAAAGCGGGTGGTCTGTCCAAAGCACCAGGTCTGCATCTTTGCCTTCCGCTATACTTCCCACACGGTCATCGATATGCAATAACTTGGCCGGATTGATGGTAACCATCTTCCAGGCTTCTTCTTCACTCATGCCCCCGTATTTCACTGTTTTAGCAGCTTCCTGGTTTAAACGGCGAGACATTTCACGGTCATCACTGTTGATCGCCACGGTAAGTCCCTGATTGGCCATGATCGCGGCATTGTAAGGGATAGCATCATTCACTTCGTACTTATACGCCCACCAGTCACTGAAGGTGGAAGCACCAACACCGTGCTCTTTCATCTTATCTGCTACCTTGTAGCCTTCCAGGATGTGGGTAAAAGTATTTATACGGAAACCAAATTGTTCGGCTACTTTCATCAGCATATTGATCTCGCTCTGAACATAAGAGTGAGAACTGATAAAACGTTCCCCGTTCAGGATCTCTGCCAGTACTTCCATCTCCTCATCATAGCGGTAGGGTTCTCCACTTTTCTTTTTAGCGTCATATGCCTTAGCCCGGTTAAAATAATTGATAAAAACCTGCTCTACACCCATTCTAGTCTGGGGGAAACGATTAAAGCTCTGCCAATTACTTTGTTTGACGTTCTCACCAAGGGCGAACTTGATAAACTTGGGACTGTTGTCATAGATCAACTCCTCTGCATCTTCTCCCCATTTAAGTTTAATGATCGCAGAACGACCGCCAATAGGGTTGGCCGAACCGTGCAGGATCTGGATTGAGGTAACTCCACCGCCAAGATTGCGGTAAATATTGATGTCTTCAGGATCTACCACATCTTCTATACTTACTTCGGCCGAGGAATTCTGTCCGGATTCGTTGATAGAGAGGGCGGCTATATGCGAGTGCTCGTCAATAACTCCTGCAGTAAGATGTTTGCCGGTGGCATCGATCACCTCGGCTCTTCCTGCATTCAGGTCTTTCCCGATCTTGGCAATCTTACCGTCGCGGACCAACACATCCGTGTTCTCCAGCACCCCGGCATCTTCACTGGTCCATACCGTAGCATTCTTAAAAAGCATATCGGTCTGATTGGGTTTTTCGTTAAACCCATAGCCCACGTTAGGATAGGTAATGGCAACCACTTCCGGTTTGCTGTCCTTTTTTGTTTCTTTTTCTTCTTCTGAGGTCAAATCACCACTGCGGGTGGCTGTGAATGAAGATTCATCGCCGTTCGGTAATACGATACGCCCTGAAATGCTGTTGCCTTTAGCCGGCACAAGGGCTGTAGCCCTCCAGGTCTTCCCGGATTTTTCGTCAGAGAACTTCAGGCTCATCCAGTTTTCGCTGTAGGTCATGGTCGACTTTAATTCGTCTTCACCTTTGCTCACTTTAGATTTGGGCTTGGCTGCTCCTCCGCTGATCTCCAGGTCATAGGTTTGTCCTGAAAATGCAAGCTTGTACTCGCCGTTAAGATCGCGTTGATCCAAACTATTGATCACATGCTTTTCTCCCTGTACCCAATTTTCATATAAGGTGGTGTTCTTATCAAACACATCGCCAGAGGTAACCAGGAAATTAGCATATCGACCATTCTGCAGGCTACCGATCTCTTCACTCATATTCAGGTAAGAGGCGGGTACCGTGGTCAGTGCTTCAAGTGCCTTGTTCTTGTCCAGGCCATAGGTAAGTGCCTTCTGCAGTTTCTCTCCGAATTCTGTCGGTTTTTTTAGTTTATGCGTTGTCAGGGCAAAAGGGATCCCTTTATCGCTGAGGGCTTTTGGATTGCCCGGTGCCTGGTTCCAGGCACGCATATCTTCTAGCGCGATGTATTTTGCTGCATAAGGGTCGGTTACGTCATAGGCATCCGGGAAATCGATCGGCAGTATAAATCTTGCTTGTGAAGCTTTGATCTCATCAATGCTCTCGTATTCATTCCCGCCACCAACGATGATGTAATTCGTGTTAAATCGATCCCCGATGGCATCGGCACGGAGGGCATTGCCTTTGTCCCCGGCTTCGAAGAAAGCTGGTAGTGATTTGTTTTCCAGAAGTGCTTCTAAAGAGCGGTCCTTGGTGTCAACATTTCCTTTGGCATACCATTCGGCATCCCAGTACATCTGCCGTAACAGTGCCATAGAACCCATCAGGGAAGAAGGGTAAGACTGGTTGCTGGCAATACTTCTTTCAAAAGAAAAGAACTGCCCGGACTCATCTTCCAGTATTCGTTGCGCATCGCCTCCCTCATCGTTCAGGGCTATCACCGCCCCTGTACCCCTGGCGATACCATCGGATATGTGGGTGTTTACAACCCCAAAGCCGGCTTCCCGGTACTCTTTAGCTTTCATTTTGTCATATTCAAACTTCCCGATTGCGCTGTTTTCCGGCATAATATGATCGTTCCAGTAAAATCCTTCGCGAGAAGGTTCGTACTGGGCAGATCTGCCATCGCGCTCGGCCCTCTTAGGCAGGTCTACACCAAACCCGGTATAGGGGTCTATAAAAGAAGGATAGATAAATTTTCCTTGCAGGTCCACGGTTACCGTGTTTTCGGGGATACTGACATTGCTGCCGGTGGCAACCACTTTTCCGTCTTGTATTAGCAGGGTTCCTTTCTTGATCACCTGGTCAGGGGTGACATAAATCGTAGCATTGGTCAATGCCGTGTAGTTGGTGTTTTTCTCTTTGACCCCGTCGTTCTTAGGAAAGTAGTCCTGTGCGACCGCCGCCTGTAAAAGGCAGAACAGGGCAAACACCAATGGTAATTTTCTCATGTGTTGGAATGGATTTTATTAACAAGAAGTTCTAAATATAAGAAGCTGAGAAATGTACTCTTTACATTTAAAGGATATTTTAACGTGGCTTTAACTATTGAAACAGCTGGAGGATATTGACCCTCAAGGTAAAAAGTAGAGAAAGCAGGCGCTGAGCTGCTTCCGGGTACATGTGGATACACTTGAAAGCACTTTCCTTCGCGAGCTTATTATCTGCATCGGGTCGCTGTCCGGGTAAGTCGGGACATACAGAAGGCTCATTGATCCTAAGTTTACACGAGTGTGAAATTTCTTCGAGTTTATCCTCCGAGCCGGCTCACGATTAAAATTTCAGTACTATTGAATATTACTCCTGTATAAGGGGGAGGGTGGGAGATTGAAAAATGTCGATAAGTAATTATCCGGCTGCTTTTAATGATCAGGAATGTAAATATTAAAGGTAGCACCAACCCCTGCTTCGCCTTCGGCCGTAATTTGCCCGTTATGATTCTCTACGATCTTCTTAACGATGGCCAGCCCCATCCCGGTACCTTCATACTGGTCCTTACCATGAAGTCGCTGGAATAATTCAAAGATCTTATTGGCATAGGTCTGGTCAAAACCGATCCCGTTATCCTTTACGCGGATGTGACAATAGGAATTGTCTGCTTGTAGTCCGTCTACACCGGTTTCTTTACCCATTTTAATTTCAGTTGAAATATGGACAGTAGGAGTGGTTTCGGGTTTGGTAAATTTAATTGCGTTGGTCAATAAATTGTGCAATAACTGGTGAAACTGGAAAGGTATAATGCTAACCTTGTCGAGGTGACCGGTATGAATTACGAGTTCTCCGTTCTCTATCTCCTCTTTTAGATCTTCCTTGATCTCATCCAGTACCGTGGTCATCGGCACCTTTTTAAAATCTTTCTTCCCGGTATTGGTCCTGGAATAGAGTAAGAGGGCTTCTATCAGGGTCTGCATACGCGCAGCGGACTTAATAATCCGGGTGAACTTACTCATCCCTTCAGGGCTCATGTTACCTACTTCCCTTTCCTGGAGCAGCCCGGCGAATATCCTGATTTTTCTCAGGGGCTCCTGCAGGTCATGACTGGAAATAAAGGTGAACGACTTTAACTCCTGGTTCATTTTTTCAAGAGTGTCATTCTTCTCTTTTAGCTCTGCAGTCCTTTTAAGCACCTGTTTTTCCAGTTCGTTAGCGAACATTTTTTGATCCTGTATATCCGTACTGGTCCCCACCCATCGCGTGATCCTTCCCTCTTCGTCTCTCTGGGGTATGGCCCTGCTTAACTGCCACCTGAACTCTCCATCAATACTCCGGAAACGATGTTCAAATATAAAATCTTCTCCTGTCTGGATAGATTTTTGCCATTGTGCTATATTTTCTTCCTGGTCTTCAGGGTGCACCATCTGGATCCAGCCATCTTTTTCAAGATCCTCTTGTGGCATCCCGGAATACCGGAATACAGAATTATTAAAATAATTGAGTTTGCCTGAAGGATCAGAGGTCCACACGAACTGCGGCATAGAGTCGGCCAGGAGTCGAAAACGCTCTTCCCTTTCTTTTAACTGCTGGTGAAGGGTGCGTTCCTGGGTGATATCTCTCATGGTACCCAACATCCTTTCCGGCTTGTGTTGTTCATCAAAGAGTACCTTGCCTTTCATCTCTATCCAGTGAATGGAATCGTCCGGTAAGATTATCCTGGCCTGGTAGTCAAAAACCCCGGTGGTCATTGCATCATCGTAGGCCTTATTGCGTATGGGGAGATCTTCCGGGTGTAACTGGGATTTCATCTCGGCGTGGGATGGCTGGTAACCGTCTTTCGCCCCAAAAATATCATAGCATCGATCTGAACAATCTACATCGTCATTTTTCAGGTTTAATTCCCAGAACCCTAAGTCTGAAGCGTTGATAATCAGGTTCAGCTTTTCCTCGTTAGCCTCAACTTTTTTCCGGGCCAGGACTTGTTCCGTAACATCGATTCCGATGGCCATGATGCCATCTATATTGCCAAAGGCATCGTAGAGGGGTTCGTATGAGAAGTTGATGTACCTGGTAGAAAGAGCTCCATGCCTGTCGATAGTAACAGGTAATTCTGAAGTGACAAAGCGCTCACCGCTTTCAAATACATTATTTAACAGTTCATCAATACCCTGGGCCTTTAGTTCGGGCATAATTTGCATTACCGGGTAATTGAGGACCTCATTCTCCTCTTTCCCCCATAGTTCCAGGGCATTGGTGTTTGCTATCTCCACAACGAAATCCCTGCCTCTAAAAATGGCAATAGCCACCGGGGCCTGGAGGATCATTAAACGAAGGTTATTCTCTTTGATCTTCAGCAACCTTTCAGCTGCTTTCCGCTCCGTGATATCCTGAAGGGTCCCGGTAAAACGGTAAGCTGTTTTTGTGTGGTCAAAGCGCGCTTTACCTTTAGCGTGAACGGTTCTCGGAGGTGCATTCCCCTTACTACTCAGCGAATAAACAATATCGTAATGACCGCCTGAAGAATATTCAAGTGCCTTGGAAATGGCCGCAGTTACGCGTTCCCTGTCATCCGGGCACATTGCTATAATTGCGTCCGAAAGGTTGATTTCATCTTCTGGGGGTAGACCAAACCATTCTTTCAGCCTGTCATTTGCAGTAAATTTCTGGGTATGCGGATCAAAGTCAAAGGTTCCCAGTTCACTGGCCTCGATGGCGAATTTGAACTGTGTCATACTTTCCCTGAGTGCCTCCTGGGCAATTTTATGACCAGTGGTTTCAATGCAAGTGGCAAGAACTCCGCCAACCTTCCCATTCTCCAGGCGGATTGGGCTGTAAGAGAAATCAAAAAAAGTCTGCTCTGTTTCGCCATTCCTCTCCAGGAAAAATTCGGCATCGCTGTATTGTACTGCTTTCCCATTCATGGTTTCCCCAAGGAGCGGTCCGATACCTTCCCAAATCTCAATAAAGTTGCTGCGAGTGCTTTGCCCAAGAGCCATGGGGTGTTTGTCTTTCCCGAGGATGGGGATAAAAGCATCGTTATACAATTGGGTAAAATCTTCTCCCCAGGCAATATACATCGGGAAAGGATTCTCCAGGATAACGCTGAGCATGGAC
>JABDLH010000058.1 GCA_013003145.1 Flavobacteriaceae bacterium
GAGTTAAACTGGAGGATGGAAGCCAGGGATGGAAGCATGGGCTTTGATTATACCGGGACCTATGAGGAAATAATACCATTGGAATATATTTCTTACAAGATCGCTGACGGACGCAGGGTAACGATCAGTTTTCAGTCCGAAGGTAATGAGACCAGGGTAATAGAGACTTTTGAAACGGATAACACCCACCCGGAAGACCAGCAAAGGGTCGGCTGGCAGGCCATCCTTGACAATTTTAAGAAATATGCAGAACTTGCTTCCGGAAAGACAAACTGATATATGGCATGAATTTACTGAAGATCACAATTGTATTTCTACTCCTGCTTTCCTGTAAAGAAGATCAGGAGAAGAATGCCATAAAAAACCAGCAGCCAGAACACGAGATCGCCTTTGTATCGGACAGGGACGGTAACCCCGATATTTACCTCATAAATGCCGATGGCGAAAATTTGGTAAACCTGACACGACATGATTCGCTTGACTTCAGCCCTTCCTGGTCTGCTGATGGTAGAACGATCTATTTCTATTCGAAGAGAGATGGCAACCCTGAAATATACCGTATTACAGTAAATGGGAACTCTCCAAAGCGGTTAACGCATCACCCGGCCACGGATGTTCTCCCTGCTCTTTCCCCGGATGGAAATTCAATTCTATTTATGAGTGACAGGGATAATGGCAGCAGGAATGTACACCTTATGGATGCTGACGCCTCCAAGGTGAAGGCCTTAACTAAAAACGAGTATTACGAAGAAAGTCCGTCCTGGTCCCCGGATGGGAAAAACATACTATTTACACGGCAGCTACGCGACAGTACGGATACGTCTCATGCTGCTAACGGGGAGATCCACATCATGGATACTGAGGGTGAGAATATCCGGAGACTGACCTACAAAGATGGCTACGATTCCGGGGCAAAATTTTCACCGGATGGAAGTAGTATAGCCTTCTACGGCAGTACTGCTGACCGCTGGGATATATTCCTTATGGATGCAGATGGGAGCAATGTCCAAAACCTGACGAATGACAGCATTGAAAGTTATTCACCCGACTGGTCCCCTGACGGGAAATGGATCGTATACACTGCCGGTTACAGGGGAAATTATAATATCTGGAAGATCAATATTCGTACTAAAGAGAAAATTCAACTAACCGATACCAAAGGACGGAATGAGAGTCCATCCTGGAGGAAATCAAGCCCAGGAAAAGATGAAAATTAATTAAGAATAACCTCTACTTTAATTTTTATGAATACCGAACTAGACTGGTTTTTTGCAAAAGAGAATCAATGGCAGGATGAATTCAAGGAAATGCGGACAATTATCCTGGATTGTGGACTAACGGAAGAACTTAAATGGGGAAAGCCCTGTTATACTTACCAGGGTAATAATATCGTCCTGATTCATGGTTTTAAAAAGTATTGCGCCCTCTTGTTCCACAAGGGAGTCCTGTTAAAAGACGAACACGATCTCCTGGTACAGCAAACCGAAAATGTACAGTCGGCCCGGCAGTTGCGTTTCTCCAGCACAGAAGAGATCAGAGAGCAGGCTGATGTGATCAGGGCTTATGTATTCGAGGCCATCGAAGTGGAGAAGGCGGGGTTGAAAGTAGCATTCAAGAAAACTACCGAATACGAGATGCCAGAGGAATTCAAGCTAACACTGAAATCAGAGCCCGACCTCAGGGAAGCATTCAAAGCATTAACCCCCGGTCGACAGCGGGGTTACCTGCTGTATTTTTCCCAGGCCAAGCGATCAGAAACCCGTAAATCGCGCATAAGCCGATGTATCCCTGGGATACTAAAAGGAAAAGGATTAAATGACCGTCAATAACCCTATTCTAAATTCTGGTAAATAAATTATAGCTCAATGGAATTTAATTTAAAAGAATCGATCGAAATCCTGGAAAGAACACCCTCAGTGCTCGAAGCTCTTTTAAAAGGGCTGTCAGCTTCATGGATAAGGGCTGATGAAGGCCAGGGCAGTTGGAGTCCCTACGTGGTGGTTGGTCACTTAATCCATGGGGAAAAGACCGACTGGATGGTCCGTGCTAACATTATTCTCTCGCAAAAGAAAAATAAAAACTTTACCCCTTATGATCGTTTCGCCCAGCTCCACGAGGACCAGGACAGGCCATTGAAAGATATGTTATCAGAATTCAGGCAATTAAGATCGTCCAACCTGGGACAACTCAAAGCTAAGGATATAAGTAATGAAGAATTGAGATCAGAAGGGACTCATCCCGAACTGGGCAAGGTTACGCTACAACAACTTATCTCGGCCTGGGTGGTCCACGACCTCAATCATATTGTTCAAATCTCAAGGGTAATGGCCAAACGGTATGACACTGAAGTTGGTCCCTGGAAGGCATACCTCGGTATTCTCAGGAATTAAACATAGATCGTGTAGGAGATAGCAAAGCAAGGGTCTGAACATTTGCTATTCATAGAGATCACGGGCCACCTGGTAGGTATTGGCATGAGCATTCACAATCGTCCTGATATCCGGGGCGTAACCGCCTCCCATACTGCATTGTACGGGGACTTTCCTGGCATGACAAAGGGATAATACCAATTCATCCCTCTTCCGGGCTCCTCCCACGCTAAGCCCAAGCTTACCCAACTTGTCTTCGGCCAGAACATCCACCCCGCAGAGATAGAATACAAAATCCGGCTTAACCCTTTCAAACAATTCCGGTAGTTGTTCTCCAAGTATTTGAAGATAGGTGCGATTATCGGTATTATCGGGCAATGCGATATCAAAGTCACTCTCTTCCTTTTTAAAAGGGTAGTTAGATTTACCGTGAACAGAAAAAGTAAAGACAGCATTGTTATCCCGGAATATCTCGGCCGTACCATTCCCCTGGTGCACATCAAGATCAACGATCAGTATTTGACTGGCCTTTCCCGAATGCAACAGGTATTGGGCCGCGATAGCCTGGTCATTCAGCAAACAGAAAGCCTCTCCCCGGTCAGAAAAGGCATGGTGTGTACCTCCTGCGATATTGAAGGCGACACCGTGTTCCAGAGCATAAAGGCACCCCTGCAGGGTGCCTTGGGCGATCATCAGTTCTCGTTTAACCAATGCATCGGAGAGGGGAAAACCTATTTTACGGGCTGCCCTGGCATCTAATTTCATCGTAGAAAGTTCGCGGTAATAGTTTTCTGTATGCGCCCTGAATACGTGCTCTTCCTCCATGATCTCGGGGGTAAAGAATTGTTCCCGGCTGCAGGTCCCCTGGTGCAGCAGTTGTTCCGGTAACAGCTCGTATTTCAGCATGGGAAACCTATGGCCTTCAGGAAGCGGATGTGCGTAAATAGGATGGTGTGCAATTCTGATCATGGCCTGCAAAGATAAGACTTATCAATTGCGAGTAACCGTTAATCCTCCTCTCGGACGTACACCTTACCATCTTTCATGACAAAACTTACTTCTTCTATAGACTGCAGGAAATTCTCCTCTATGTTCCCTTTAACTGCTATGATGTCGGCAAAAGCCCCCACTTTTAATACTCCCAACTCCTTTTCTTTCCCCAGTTGCAGGGCAGACAGATAAGTAGCAGACTGCAGTATATCAAGGGGCTGCATTCCCATTTCAATATAAGCACGAAACATGTCAAGAGAAGACCTGCCCGGGCTCACTCCCATATCGTTGTAATTATCGGAACCCGCCACAACGGTCACCCCATTTTCCCTGGCCCTGTTCAATCGGTCTTTCATATTGCTGAAATAAGATTCCAGCCATCCCAGCTCGGCTGGGTCTGTTCCCGCCAAGCCATAATAGGTATCCATATAATCTCGGCTGTTTTCTGTAGGCACCAGGTATACTTGTTTTTCTGCCATGAGCTGCAGGGTAGAATCAGCCAGGTAGAAACCATGTTCAATACCGTCTACACCGGCCATTACCGCCTCCCACGCCGACTGGTTAATGATTGAATGCGCGCTTACCTTTAGACCATAAGAGTGTGCTGTATTGACAATCGCTTCCATTTCTTCCCGGCTGAGGCGAGTGTTATTAGGCAGGTTATCCGCGCATATCTTGATCAGGTCCACTCTTTGGTTCAGGTGTTCCCTAACCGCCAATTTAGCATCTTCCACCCCTTTTATGACCCGGTATTCCAGGTCTGCAAGTTTCTGCCGTGAAGGATTCAAACCATAGATCTGACCTCCTGTTGCCGCCAGGATTGGGCCCGAAGCAAAGACACGAGGCCCTTCTACACTACCTTCCTTAATAGCATCCCGCAGGGCCACGTCCAGATAAAGCCCGGAGTTCCCCAGATCTTTGATACTGGTAAAGCCAGCCTCCAGGAAAGTGCGTGCTCTTTTGGCGCCCCTT
>JABDLH010000040.1 GCA_013003145.1 Flavobacteriaceae bacterium
GCGGAAGTATATACCAACCATGATTATGAGCCCTACGCCACTAAAAGAGACGGGGAAATAAGAGATTTCTTAGAAGATAAGGATATTGCATTCCACACCTTTAAAGACCAGGTGATCTTTGAAAAAGATGAAGTGGTGAAAGATGATGGTGACCCCTATGTGGTTTACACACCCTATATGAAAACCTGGAAATCCAACTTTAATACCTCTGATCACCTGAAGATCTATTACACTAATTCTTACCTAGGCAATCTTGTAGAGCACAGCAGGCTGCCCAATCTTTCCCTGGGCGATATGGGATTTAAAAAATCCGGTATACAGGTACCTGATTACGATGTAACCCCTACCCTGATTGATCAATACGAGGATACCAGGAATTACCCGGCAAAGGACGGGACCTCTCACCTGGGGCCTCATCTAAGGTTTGGTACTGTTTCTGTCCGCAAAATGGTGAAAAAGGCATTGGACAGCAAAAATGAAACTTTTCTCAATGAACTGATCTGGAGAGAATTCTTTATGCAGATCCTCTGGCATTTTCCGCACACCACGACCGATGCATTCAAGAAAAAATACGATCGTATCCAATGGCGCAACAACGAAGCAGAATTTGAGAAGTGGAAGACGGGGAATACCGGCTTTGAACTCGTTGATGCAGGCATGCGCCAATTGAACAAAACCGGTTATATGCACAACCGGGTGCGGATGCTGGTATCCGGCTTTCTTTGTAAACATTTACTGATCGACTGGCGCTGGGGGGAAGCATATTTTGCCGAAAAGCTCCTGGATTACGAAATGAGCAGTAACGTGGGGAACTGGCAATGGGCAGCTGGTAGTGGTGTTGATGCTGCTCCCTATTTCAGAATTTTTAATCCCATGACCCAGGTAGACAAGTTTGATAAGCAACGAGCCTATATTAAAGCGTATGTTCCTGAGGTAGATACGGATGATTACCCTGAGAAAATGGTAGATCATAAGGAAGCACGCGAGCGCTGTCTCGCTACTTACAAAAAGGCTTTGAACCAGTAAATTGAAGCTGATCAAATTGATCCGGGCTCCACGCATATAATTTTTTCATCAATAGATTTTAGTATCTTTAAAAACCTCGATTTTCGAGCTTTTTGGTCATGCTCACCTAAGGTGCTCATTACCAGCTTTAAAGTTCTTGTCAAAGAACTATTAGCGATAATAAAATTGTACTAACCACTGAAAATTTTACCGAAAAACCGATGAAAAAAGTTCTACTTCCCCTCTTGCTGCTGATCGCCACCGCGGGATCTGCTCAGAAAATGACGACCCATAAAAAAGCCATTGTTGCTTCTGTAGAAAAACATAAATCAGAGCTGATCAGGATTAGTGACTCTATCTGGGGCCTTGCCGAGACCGCTTTTGAAGAAGATCAATCCAGTAAGATATTGGCAGATTATGCCGAAAAGAATGGATTTACCGTGGAAAGAGGCGTTGCCGGTATGCCTACGGCTTTTGTAGCCACCTACGGTTCCGGTAGTCCTGTTATCGGGGTGCTGGGCGAGTTTGATGCGCTTCCGGGAATTTCCCAGAAGGCCCAACCTACCAAAGAGCCATTGAATGAAGGAGCCGCCGGTCACGGTTGCGGACATAACCTTTTTGGAGCAGGTAGCCTTGGAGCTGCCATAGCGGCAAAAGAACTGATAGAGGCCGGCAAGCTCAGCGGCACTATCAAATTTTTTGGCACTCCCTCTGAAGAAAAGTTTTTTGGAAAGATCTGGATGGTCAGGGAAGGATTATGGGACGATGTTGATGTGAATTTAAGCTGGCATCCCGGCGCCAATACGGAAGCCGATGTGCAAAGCTCTCTTGCTTTGGTCGATTTTAAAGTGGAGTTTTTCGGGCAGGCTGCGCATGCATCGGCAGACCCGTGGAACGGCCGGTCCGCATCAGATGCATTGGAACTCTATACCACCGGGATTAACTACTACAGGGAGCATATTAAACCAACTGTCAGGATTCATTACCACATACAGGACGGTGGCCAGGTGGTCAACGTAGTTCCGGATTATTCCAAATTGTGGGTTCGGGTTCGCGATACGAAACGCAGCGGAATGATGCCCGTATATGAACAAGTACGTAAGATGGCCGAAGGTGCAGCGATCTTGGCTAATGTGGATTACAAGATATCGCTTATCTCCGGGATCTACGAGGTGCTGGTGAACCGTGCCGGTGGTGAGATCATGCAGAAAAACCTGGAATTACTGGGTCCTATCTCCTATACGGAAGAAGAGTCGGCCTTCGGAAAAAAGATACAGGAAGTTACCGGGAAACCACAGCTGGGAATGGACAGCGAAATAAAACCTCTCCTGGAGACCAAGGAAAACCCGGGAGGAGGTTCTACAGATGTAGGAGATGTCAGCTGGAATGTGGCTAACATCAACCTGAGTGTAACCACTGCTCCAAAAGATACCCCATGGCATTCCTGGGCGGTAGTAGCCTGTGGCGGCATGAGCATTGGTCATAAAGGGATGGTCTATGCGGCAAAAGCGATGGGAATGACCATGGTTGACCTGTTTGAAAATCCAAAACTGGTTGAAGCGGTTAAAAAAGAATACAAGGAGAGAAAAGGTGATGAAGTATACGAGGCTATTGTCCCGGACGGACCACCTCCAATTGATACCAAATAAAATTATGCCTGAGAAAAATAAAGAATTGATCAATAATAAGGACTCCGGTCGTTATGAATTTCATATCGACGGATGTACCCCATTCGTGGAATACCGCATACAGGGAGAAACCATCCACCTGATGCATACCGAAGTTCCCGATGAACTGGAAGGTCAGGGTATTGGCTCAAAACTTGCACAAGCCGTCCTGGAAGATATACAAGCCAAGGGACTTGATGTAAAGGTGGGATGTCCGTTTATCTCGCATTATATGCAAAAATCCGAAGAGAGATAAACCGGGTATTATATCCCGATAAGAACTAAACGCACTTATTTTAAAAAAGATGAAGCAATTCTTCCTCCTATTTGGTTGCCTAGTTGCATTTGCAGCAAATTCGCAAACTTTTAATTTCACCTACGACCACTATTCCTGTATTGTCGAGGATGTGGATAAGACGGGCGATTTCTATGCAGATATACTGCAGCTAGAAGAGATACCGCATCCGGACAAGGCTCCGGGTTTCCGCTGGTTCCGTATCAGTGGAAACACCCAGCTTCACCTGATCGAGAAGGATACAGTGATCCGGACAGGAAGTAAAAGTGTACATCTCTGCCTGGCTACTGATGAATTAGATGATTTTATAGATTACCTGGAATCCCGGAATATCCCCTACTGGGATTGGCCCGGGGAAAAAGGCAAAGTTACCTTGCGCTCGGACGGGGTCAGACAGATATACCTGGAAGACCCGGAGGGCAACTGGGTGGAGATCAATACTGCAGCACACTAGCAAAATAGGATAATTATGGCAGCTAAAATAAAACGAGTTTACCCCATGGGCTTTCCCTGGCAGACCCAGGATCCCTTTTTATTCTGTGTATATCACCTGGATCATTACCCCAAGGGTAATGGTGAATTAGGACCGGCCAGCTCCCTTGATGGCAGGAACCTGGGAAATGATTTTGATGGAAAGGATGGCTGGAGTATGTACCACGGGAAAGATATACCGGGATTTCCCTACCATCCCCATCGTGGCTTTGAGACCATAACTATTGTAAATAAAGGATTCTGTGATCATTCAGATTCTCTGGGTGCTGCAGGTCGGTTCGGACAGGGCGATGTGCAATGGATGACCGCAGGGAAGGGCGTTAACCATTCAGAAATGTTCCCGCTGGTAAATGACGACAAGGATAACCCCTTAGAATTATTCCAGATCTGGCTGAACCTGCCCAAGAAACATAAATTTGTTGAGCCACACTTTAAAATGCTCTGGCACGAGGAGATCCCCGTCATATCTGAAAAGGATGTACACATAAAAGTGATCAGTGGAAATTACCGGGAAACCAAAGGACCTGACCCCGCCCCGAATTCCTGGGCCGCAGATCCGGATAACCATGTCGCCATCTGGAACATACACTTGCAACCAGGCGCTAACTTCACTTTACCTGCCTCGATCCCGGGAATACACAGGGACCTGTACTATTACGAAGGGGGTGGTTTAACCATAGAAGGACAGCAGCACGACAAAGGGCAAGCTGCCGAATTAGACCCTGGAGAAGAAATTCTCCTGGTCAATGGCAGGCAGAGCTCTCATCTCCTCTTATTACAGGGTAAACCCATTGCGGAACCTGTAGCCAAGCACGGACCATTTGTTATGAACACCCAGGCCGAGATACAACAGGCTATGCAGGAATATCGCCTAACACAGTTTGGTGGCTGGCCATGGCGACACCCTGATCCTGTTC
>JABDLH010000046.1 GCA_013003145.1 Flavobacteriaceae bacterium
TGAATATCTTTTTTGAACTGAATAAATACCTGGCGGGAATGATGAGCCAGTTAGAAGAATACCAGCTGGACCTGGAAGAAATTCATCACACCCAGAAGCTTGATGCACCCAGCGGAACGGCAATTACCCTTGCAGAGGGTATCATTGAACACGGAAACTATGAGGAATGGAAACTGGATAAGACAGGGAAAGGTATTGTTCCTATTCATTCAAAACGAAAAGGATCTGTTCCGGGTACGCATAGCATAACCTATAAAAGTTCTGTAGATTCGCTTGAAATTAAACACACGGCCAATAACCGCGAAGGATTTGCGCAGGGCGCTGTCGTAGCTGCGGAATGGATCGCTGGTAAGACGGGAGTTTACAGTATGAAAGATGTACTGAACCTTAATTAATTTAAATATCCTGAGCTGCCCCGCAAAGGGCCGACTAATAATACTATTTTCAATATGGACGGAACTTCCTGGATACTCTTCATCCTTATCATCCAATTAATTCATTTTGCAGGAACCTGGAAACTATACGTAAAAGCAGGCAGGAAAGCCTGGGAAGCGGCCATTCCTGTCTACAATGCCATAGTCTTGATGAAGATCATTGGCAGGCCCTCCTGGTGGGTATTCCTCCTCTTTATACCCATAATTAACCTGTTGATGTTCCCGGTGATCTGGGTAGAGACCATCCGCAGCTTTGGAAGGAACAGTCTGCTGGAAACCTGGTTGGTCATTCTCACTCTTGGTTTTTACATCTATTACGTGAACTACGGCTTGGATGTTACCTACGTGGAAGACAGGAGCCTGAAACCGAAAACAGCCCTGGGGGAATGGGTGAGCTCTATCGTTTTTGCCATCGTAGCTGCTACCCTGGTACACACCTATTTCATTCAACCCTATGTTATCCCAACGGGTTCTTTAGAAAAGACCCTGCTCGTAGGTGACTTCCTGTTTGTAAGTAAATTTCATTACGGGGCACGTATCCCCATGACTACAGTAGCAGCTCCCATGGTACATGATACCTTACCGGTATTGGGTATACGGTCGTATCTGAAAAAGCCCCAGTTACCTTATATGAGGCTTCCCAAGCTGCAGGAGATCAAGCGTAATGATATTGTAGTGTTCAGCTGGCCGGCAGATACGGTGCGGGTGTTTTTTAAGAAAGAGGAAGGAGTTGTCAAACCGATCGATAAGAAAAGTAATTACGTCAAACGCTGTGTAGGCGTTCCGGGCGATTCGCTATCCGTTATTGATGGCTATGTGCATATCAACGGGCAGAAGACGCAATTGCCGGGCAGGGCAAAACCCCAGTACACTTATAACATTTATGCAGACAAAGGCGTCTCTTCGAGGTTACTGGCAGAGGTGGGAATCACAGAATTTACACGAAAATATATATCAGGACCCTTAAACCAGGCCCAGGTGGTTGCGTTGAGCGACTACCTGCTTGGGGCCAACCAGGCTCAGAACGGGGAGGTAGAACTGTATACCAATCATTACGGGATCCCCGTATCTGTCATTCGTAAGGCCAAGCTAAACCTCAGGGAGGTTACAGAACGCGAACGCACGGTTACTATGACCGAAAAAGAGGCTGCTTCCCTGGAAGCTAATACCGCCATAGATTCGGTAAAGCGCCAATTGGAAGGGCACGGAAAACCGGGTTATAATATTTTCCCTCAAGACAAGGCATTTGCATGGAATAATGACAACTTCGGGCCTATTTATATCCCTGAGAGGGGTAAGACCATAGCCCTGGACCTGGAGGTCTTGCCGCTATACAAGAAGATCATCCGTGATTACGAAAACAACACGGTCAGTGTTTCGGGGAACCAAGTGCTGATCAATGGAAAGGCCACTGACACCTACACCTTTAAACAGGATTATTACTGGATGATGGGTGATAACCGTCACCGTTCTGAAGATAGCAGGACCTGGGGCTATGTCCCGGCAGACCATATCGTTGGAAAGCCTGTATTTATCTGGATGAGCATAGAGGGCATTAATGAAGGTTTCAGTAACTGGAAACCCAGGTGGGACAGATTCTTTACCACGGTGGGTGGTGACGGGGAGCCCAGGTCCTACTTTCGCTATTTCCTGATCGCTTTGGCGGGTTGGTTTGTATTTGATTATTTCAGGAAAAGGAGGAAGAAACAATAATCCCGGTTTTAGCTCTCACATCCAGGCCGGAAACCTGGCGAAAGGGCTAAACCATTTACCGCGTCGGTGATGAGCAGAATAGTATTGCACCCTACTTATTTCCCGGATATCATAAGTTTTGCCCATCTCGCACAACAAGAGGTGGTGTGGGAGGTACAGGATCATTATCAAAAACAAACCTACAGGAACAGGACCTATATAGCCACGGACCAGGGGAGACAAATGCTGAACATTCCCATTAAACATGTCGGGGGCTCCCAGGGCCGGCAGGATTACCGCTCCGTAAAACTGGAAAATTCATATCCATGGCAGCGACAACACTGGCGCGGCATTCAGACAGCCTACCGCACTTCGCCTTTTTTCGAGTTTTACGAAGATGAGTTATTGCCCCTATTTGAAAACCAGTTCACCTACCTGATGGAACTCAACCTGGAAACAGCCCGTGTCCTTTGCGAATGTCTTCAGATAGATTTCCCGGAGCACAAAACCACTCGCTGGGAATCCGAACCGGCAGGAGCAGTGGACGGAAGACGATTGGTGAATGCCAAAGCGGATTACATCGTGACAATTCCTGAATACCGGCAGGTATTTATGGATCGCCATGGATTCCTTCAAAACCTCAGTACGCTCGATTTACTGTTTAACCTAGGCCCGGAAGCCCCGGCCTACTTGGACCAACTTAATTTAAACACAGACAATGCTTAGGTTTATATTACACTACGGGATCCATATCCTGGTGCCTATTGGTATTGCCCTGGTATTCTACCCTGACAAAAGGATTAAAGCTTCCCTGATTCTCCTGGCCGGTTTCCTGTTGGATGTGGATCACCTCTGGGCCGAACCGATTTTTGATCCCAACCGCTGCAGTATTGGCTATCATCTACTGCATTCGTACCTGGCGATCGCACTGTACACAGGGCTGCTTATCTGGAAACCCCTGAGGATCGTCGGTATCGCCTTCCTCATCCATATGGTGGCCGATGCAGTAGACTGTCTCTTTATTCTTGATTGAGCCTGAAAGATGCCATGACCGGGAAGTGGTCTGATAATTTTACATTGAAATTTTTGTGTGCCCTGGTTTCAAAATGCTCATCTGCCAGGATGAAATCTATACGCAGGGGAAAATAACGGAAGTTGTAGCTGCGACCGTAACCGGTTCCCGCCACTTCGAAAGTATCTTCCATATCCTCAGCCACCGTCCTGTAGACGTTGGAAAATTGATTGTTGTTCATGTCCCCGCTGATGATTACCGGGTAGGACACCTCCCTGCTGTGTGCCTTAAGAAGTTCTGCCTGTTGCTGTTGCTTTGGGAAGGCGTCACTGAGCTTACCCAGGGCACGGCCGGAATATTTGTAGGTCAGTAAGCGCCGGGAAGGGATCACCTGGAAGGATTGGAAATGCATATTATATACCCGGATGGTATCTTTTTTATAAAGTATGTCAGCATAGATTGCATTATTTCCTGTCTCAGGAAAATCTAATGACCCTGTTTCGATAATTTGATACTTGGATAAAATTGCCAACGAAGATCTGTAGGGCTCTCGGTAAACATGCTTATAAGGATGCTCCCTGAAATATTTTGTCTGGTCCTTGTCATACTCCTGAAAGCAAATGATATCCGGATCCATATTATGGATAAAATCAATAATTTCCAGATCCACATTTTCCC
>JABDLH010000161.1 GCA_013003145.1 Flavobacteriaceae bacterium
AAATCACGTTCTACTCGGGTGCAGATTTCGGTGTTTTTATCGTTAAGTGAAGCGAGTGCCTGCAGGCTTTCCTGGTCGTTTTCCATGGCGACCACCATCATGGCACCCTGGGCCGGTGCCGGGATCATCCATTGTAATTCGGTATGCTGTTGTGGTAATTTGTCTATGCGCTGTAAACCTGCGGCAGCAAATATGGCGGCATTCCAATCGTTGTCCTGTAATTTCTGTAGGCGGGTATTGACATTTCCCCGTAAGGGCATCATTTCGTGTAAAGGATAACGATGTAACCATTGTGCTTTTCGCCTCAGACTACCTGTGGCAACCCTTCCTTCAGCGTTGAGGAAATCTGTTCCTTTATGGACCAGGATGTCTCGTGGGTTGGCCCTTGGCAGGACGGCTGCCTGAACGATTCCCTTGGGTAGGGCAGTAGGAACATCTTTCATGGAGTGAACGGCAATATCGATCTCTCCACGGATCATGGCAACATCAAGGGTTTTGGTGAAGATCCCGGTGATACCCAGTTCGTATAAAGGTTGATCCAGTTGCAGGTCCCCGGTAGATTTTACAGGCACTAACTGGCATTGGTAACCCAGGGATACCAGCTTGTCTTTTACGGTATTTGCCTGCCACAACGCAAGTTCGCTGTCGCGTGTACCCATCCGGATCACTTTTTTCATTGCAATCCTTCTTCTAATTGGAAAACTTCTTTGATCAGCTGCAGGCTCTCATCAGAGTCGATATCTGCATGCTTCAGGTGGTTGGCAAAGTGCCTGGTGATCTTATGAATAATGCGATTGGAGACCAGGTCTACCTGGGCAGCATTAAAATCACTTAGTTTCTTAGACTGGAAGTCGAGCTCTTCGTCCTTCATGGTCTTGAGTTTCTTTTTCAGGGCTTTGATCACCGGGGCAAATTTCCTGGTTTCAAGCCAGTTGGTGAAATCACGTTGAACTTCGGCGATGATCTCTTCTGCTTTAGGGACGTGCTTTTTGCGCTTTTCCAGGGTTTCATCCGTCATCTGTGATAATGCATCCAGGTGCAATACCTTAACTCCCTCTAATTCCGCAACGTCGTCGGCTACATTTTTAGGAATGGAAAGGTCCAGGATAAGCAGGGGTTTGCGGCAATACAGCAAAGACTTGTTGATGGTTGGAGATTGTGCACCGGTTGCGACGACCAATACATCGGTTTTGCGGATTTCGGTTTGCAGGTCGCCGTAGTCTTTTACCACCAGGTTGAATTTCCCCGCGATTTTTTCCGCCTTATTCCTGGTGCGATTGATCAGGGTGATATGTTTGTTGTCCGTGTGCTTTACCAGGTTTTCACAAGTATTGCGTCCAATTTTACCTGTACCGAAGAGCAGTATATTCTTTTCAGAAATATCCGGTACGTTCTTAAGGATGTATTGTACTGAAGCAAAGGCTACAGAAGTGGCCCCGCTACTGATATCAGTTTCGTTCTTAATACGCTTGCTGGCCTGTATTACCGCGTTGCAAAGGCGTTCCAGGAAATGATTAGTCAGCCCGTATTGTTTGGAGTGGTAAAAACCCTGTTTAATCTGGCTGATGATCTCAAAATCTCCCAGGATCTGGCTGTCCAGGCCCGTGCCCACCCTGAAGAGGTGAGTGATGGCTTCGTTGTTCTTATGAATATAGGCTACTTCCTGGAAGGCTTCCACATTCCCGTTGGTGTGATCGCATAGCAGTTTGATCAGCTGGTATGGATGCTGGGCAAAACCGTGCAGTTCTGTACGGTTACATGTGGAGATAAGCAGCAATCCTTCAATACCATCTGCCTGTGCCTTTTGAAGCAAAGCGTCTTTGGCAGCGGTGTCCAAACTGAACATTCCCCTGACTTCGGCATCGGCCTTCAGGTAACTGAGGCCAACAGTATAGAAAGAGCTGTGTTTAGAAATGTTGTAATTAGTCATACATCACCTATCGGTCGGGCACAAAATTATAATGGCATGGGTTGCAAAAATAACGCTAGAGGAACTTTTTATATCGAAAGGAGCTAAGTCGCGCATAATTAGCTACTTTTACAGTAAATATTAGGGCTAAGGGCCCTTCTATTTAGAATAATTCTAAATAAAACAGCTTATATGGAATCGATGGAATCCACAAAAAATGTCGCTTCAGGTTCAGTAGAAGAAGTGATTGTAGATGAAGGTTTTTCCGTACTTAAATTACAGAATGAAAGCGGGTCCCAACAGAAGATCAAGCGGCAGATAGACAGTACCCATATACAGTTTCACTTCTGTCTTAAGGGGCATGCCAAGTTTATTTTTAACGATGGTCGTTATGCCCTGGATATCTCTGATGAGAACTCCCTTTTGTTGTACAACACACAATTGGACCTCCCAATGAACGTGGATCTCAGCCCTAATAGCTGGATGATCTCTGTAGTGATGACCCTGCGTAAGTTTCATTCGCTTTTTTCCAAGGAGGCAGATTACATTCATTTCCTGACATCGGAGAATAAGGATAAGAAATATTATGCCCAGGAGGTGGTTAGCCCTGCCATTGCCGTGGTGCTCAGCCAGATCATGAATTACCACCTGCATCCGTCAATCAAGGATCTCTACCTCAAGGCAAAGGTGTATGAAC
>JABDLH010000065.1 GCA_013003145.1 Flavobacteriaceae bacterium
ATATGACCCTGTCCCTACTGCTTCACCCCGAGCGTGCTTCCAGGTTAGTGCAACAACAGGCCGTCAGCCCCGGCCAGTTAGGGCTGGATGAAGTGCTCAACAGCCTTGTTAAGGCAACCATCAGCAATAAATTAAAGGATGATTACCATACCGGGGTACAGCAAGTAATCAATTTCAGGGTATTGTTTCACCTGATGGCCCTGGCATCGAATACAGAAGTACATCCCCAGGTGAATGCAGTAGTACACCAGAAAATAAAAGAACTTCGCAAAGATTATAAAGAACAGACCAAAGACCCTGTAGCGATGGAGATGCTGCGGAGGATAGATAATTATTACGAGCACCCGGAATTGTTCAAAGTTCCGGATGCACCAAAGATTCCTGATGGATCACCTATTGGGATGGATTGTATGAACTAAGAAAAAATATGGATATAAACCTGATAAGTGATACGGTAACTAAACCATCGGCTGGCATGTTAGAGGCGATGCTTTCGGCAGCAGTAGGAGATGATGTATTTAAAGCAGATCCTACGGTAAATGCCCTGGAAGAAAAAATGGCATCCCTTTTCGGTATGGAAGCGGCGCTATTCTTTCCCAGTGGTACCATGGCGAACCAGACCGCGATAAAGATACACACCAGGCCGGGAGACCAACTTATATGTGATAAATATGCCCACGTTTATAATTACGAAGGAGGAGGGGTTAGTTTTAACAGCGGGGTCTCTTGTAAACTTGTCGATGGGCAACGCGGGATGATCACCGCCGACCTGGTGGAAGCCGCTATAAATCCGCCCGATTTCTATCACAGTCCGCGTACTGCCCTGGTATGTATGGAAAACACCACAAACAAAGGAGGGGGAGCTTGTTATGATTTTACCGAATTGGAACGGGTAAGGGAGGTATGTGATCATCATGGTTTAGCCTATCACCTGGACGGGGCAAGGCTGTGGAACGCTATGGAGGTAAAAGGAGAGTCGCCGGAAATGTACGGGCAACTGTTCGACACTATCAGCGTCTGCCTGAGTAAAGGCCTGGGATGCCCGGTGGGCTCAGTCCTCCTGGGTACCAAGGAAGTGATGAAAGAAGCTCTTAGGATCAGAAAAGTCCTGGGTGGGGGTATGAGGCAAGCCGGTTACCTGGCTGCTGCCGGGATCTATGCTTTGGACCACCATCGCAAGCGCCTTTCAGAAGATCATGCTAAAGCCAGGGAACTGGGAGAAGTACTGCAGAATTTACATTTTGTCAATAAGGTTGAGCCCATAGAGACGAACATCGTGATCTTTGAAACTGATGAGGACCAGATGAGTAGTGAAGCCTGTATGGAAGCCTTAAAGCGTCACCAGATCCATGTTATCGGGATGGGGCAGGGAAAAGTACGGATGGTAACCCATATGGATTATACCGATGAGATGCACCAGGAGGTGATTCATCGTTTGCAGAAACTATAATTGGGAGTGATCGGTCATGCCATCCAGGGTTTTCCGGATATTCTTTATACCGTTTTCCAACCCTGATTCTGATAGGTATTCCTGGCTGCTCCCGATCAGCTTGCCGTTTACATCCTTAAGGTTGAAGATGAATTTGCCGTTGTGGTTGGTCTTTCTTTCAAAAACCATATGATCATCGATCAAAGAGGGCAGCTTTTCAACGGTGCGTAAGATGGCCTCCTTATCCTGGTAAGGGACACTGTTCAGCAGTATACTTCCACTACTTGTTCTCAAGGTGAACTGGTACTGTTCTTCTTTATTTTTTTCAATCTTAATCATGCGGCCTTTTCCTTAAATGTAACAAAAATATTGATTTTACACCTTTCATGTAACGGCATAAATTTGTTATATTGTAGTTAACACCTTGTTGTTCAATCGCTTGTTGTTCCTCGATTTTCTGGGCGAACTTCATTGGAATTCAGCAAGTGGATTTCCGGGTTGTCGAATTAGCTGTTGCAAGAACAAAGTCCGTATAGCGGTCAGATACCGGACCATGAATGCATCGGCCTGGAGATAGTTATAAAAATTGGCGGTCTTGGTGTTGGCGATTAAAAAAAGAGCTCATCACCCCTATCAAATGATCGGGACGGTGAGCTCTATCGTTTCTGTATTTTACTTCCCTGCTATTTCAAGAATGAATCCATTCCGGGGATATCAGGCATTCCTTCCTTGGCAACTGCTGCCAGCTCGGTCTCGTTGACATTTGTAGCTTTTTCAATAGCTTTATTCAAGGTGATCACGAGGTAATCTTCCAGTTTTTCTTTATCGGCAAGCAGGGCATCATCAACTTCTATACTTTTAATGTTCCTGTTGGCCGTAATCGTGACCTTCAGCAAGTCTTCAGGGGACGATTCCTCTATATAGACAGAGTTAAGGCGTTCCTTGGTGGCTTTTACTTTTTCCTGGGTTTCTTTTAGTTTCCCCATCATTCCCATCATATCTCCGAACATAATTTTTCTTTTAGATTATTGTGTATACAAATTTACTAATTTGTAAGGCATTTCAGTATAAAACCAATCAAGCTTATGAGTGCCACTGCTATTCACCTATTAAGTCTTATTTTTGCCAGCGTTTTTCAGTCACAAATACACCCTATGCAAGATACGATAGCGCCTGACGTTAAGAAACAACCCAAAGAACTCACTATCCACGGGGACACAAGGATAGATAATTACTACTGGTTGAACGATCGCGAAGATCCTGAAGTGATCGCTTACCTGGAAGCCGAAAATGCCTATTATAATTCCATGACGGCACATACCAAAAATTTCCAGGACAGCCTGTTTGCGGAAATGCGTGGCCGGATTAAGGAAGACGATACCTCTGTACCCTACAAGTATAACGGGTATTGGTACATCACCCGTTACGAGACGGGGAAAGAATACCCGGTTTATTCCAGGAAAAAAGAAAGCCTGCAGGCTCCCGAAGAGGTGATGTTCGATGGAAACCTGATGGCCGAGGGGCACGAGTATTTTAATCTCAGGGGAATATCGGTAAGCCCGGATAATTCTATGGTCGCCTATGGTACGGATACCGTATCCAGGAGACAATATAATATCCAGATCAAAAACCTGGAAACCGCCGAGGTATTCCCGGAGATCATTGAGAATACCACCGGGAGTGGGGTATGGGCCAATGATAACAAAACCCTCTTCTACACCAAGAAAGACCCTGTAACCCTACGCTCAGATAAGATCTATAAGCATGTACTGGGCACTTCGCCGGAAGATGATCAATTGGTCTACCACGAGGAAGATGAAACCTTTAATACGTATGTGTATAAATCCAAATCCCGGAAATACATCATTATTGGATCGGGCAGTACAATGACCACCGAATACAGGGTGCTGCATGCCGATTCCCCTGACGGAGATTTCAAAGTATTTACCCCGAGGGTCAGAGGCCTGGAATACAGTATTTCTCATTTTGGAGATAACTTCTATGTGCTGACCAATAAGGATAATGCAACCAATTTTAAATTGATGAAAACTCCGGAAGGCAATACATCTTCGGAGTATTGGGAAGAGTTTATACCGCATCGCGATTCAGTTTTACTGGAGGATGTCGAGATCTTTCAAAATTATTATGTCGTCACTGAACGAGACCAGGGGCTTAATAAAATGAAGATCACTCGTTGGGATTCCGGGGATAGTTACTACCTCCCGTTTGACAATGAAACCTATGTAGCCTATCCCTATATCAACCCTGATTTTAATACAGACACCCTTCGGTATATGTATAATTCGATGACATCGCCTTATGCCGTGATCGATATGGACATGAATACTAAGGAGAAGGTGATTAAAAAAGAGCAGGAAGTTCTTGGCGGGGTGTTTAAGAAAGAAAACTATCGTTCAGAAAGAATATGGGCCGAGGGCAGGGACGGGACCAGGATCCCCGTTTCCCTGGTCTACCACAAAGATACCGAGCTGGGGAAGAATACTCCGCTGCTGCAATACGGTTACGGGGCGTATGGTTATACTTCAGATCCCTATTTCTCTACGGTGAGGCTCAGCTTGCTCGACAGGGGATTCGTGTACGCTATCGCACACGTACGTGGAGGTGAATACCTGGGAAGGCAATGGTACGAAGATGGACGTCTCTTTAAAAAGAAAAATACTTTTTATGATTTCATCGATGTGTCCAAGCACTTGCTTAAGGAAGGATATACGAGCAAAGGACACCTGTATGCTTATGGTGGATCTGCCGGCGGCTTATTGATGGGAGCCATCGTGAATATGGCCCCGGAGCTGTATAACGGGATCATCGCTGCAGTTCCTTTCGTGGATGTAATAACGACCATGCTTGATGAATCTATTCCCCTGACCACGGGAGAGTATGATGAATGGGGGAACCCTAATGATAAAGCCTACTACGACTATATTAAATCGTATTCTCCATATGATAACGTAACAGCACAGGATTACCCGAATATGCTTGTGACCACAGGACTGCATGATTCACAGGTGCAGTACTGGGAACCGGCCAAGTGGGTGGCCAAGCTCAGGGATATGAAGACCGATGCCAATCTCCTTTATATGGAGACCAATATGGAAGCGGGTCATGGGGGCGCATCCGGGAGATTTGAAGCGCTGAAAGAAACGGCCAGGGAGTATGCCTTTTTACTTGATTTAGAGGGGAAAACCGAATAATTAAAAAAAAAATGTAATTTTGACCCCGGAATCTGCTCCCTTTTGGGAGGCAATTCGATTAACCACGCTTTATGGAACATAAGATACAAGCTTTTGACAGCGTCCTTGACCTTATTGGAAACACCCCATTAATCAGACTGAACAAAATTGCTTCTCCTTATAAAGGAGATTTCTATGCCAAAGTTGAAGCCTTTAACCCGGGTCATTCTTCCAAGGACAGGATTGCTTCTTATATTATCCAGGAAGCTGAGAAAAAAGGAATACTGACCCCCGGGAGTACCATCATTGAAACTACTTCGGGAAACACCGGCTTCTCTATAGCTATGGTTAGTATTATAAAGGGATACCAGTGTATCCTGGCCGTTAGTTCAAAATCTTCTAAGGATAAGATTGATATGCTGAGGTCCATGGGTGCCAAAGTGTATGTTTGTCCCGCTCACGTAAGTGCTGATGACCCCAGGTCTTACTACCAGGTAGCCAAAAGACTGCACGAGGAGACCAAAGGTTCTATATACATCAACCAATACTTCAACGAACTCAACATGGAGGCGCATTATCAATCTACCGGTCCCGAGATATGGAAGCAGACCGGCGGGCAGATTACGCATCTTGTTGCATGTAGTGGAACAGGGGGGACGATTTCCGGGACCGCGCGTTACTTAAAAGAGCAGAATCCGAACATCAGGATCCTGGGTGTGGATGCTTTTGGATCCGTACTGAAAAAATATCACGAGACAGGCGAATTTGATGCAGAGGAGATTTATCCTTATCGTATTGAAGGCCTTGGGAAGAACCTGATCCCGGATGCAACGGATTTTTCTTCCATTGATGAATTTATGAAGGTCACCGATGAAGAATCGGCACATATGGCACGAGAAATATCGAGGAGCGAAGGTATCTTCGCCGGGTATACCTGTGGTGCTGTAATGCAGGCTGTGAAGCAATTTGCTGCACGGGGCGAGTTTACAGAAGATAGTAAAGTAGTGGTTATTTTCCCGGATCACGGTTCCAGGTACATGAGCAAAGTGTACAGCGACCAGTGGATGAACGACCAGGGCTTCTTTGACAGCAAGCACGTGGGCGAGGAGCAACAGATCCAGTTCGTTAAGTAAATAATATTCATTATCAAATTCATAACTGTTTGAGGGCATGGAATCCCACAGGAAATCTTGTGCGGAATTTTACCACGAATCCAAATAGAAATTCATAATTTTACACCTTTGTGAATAAACGTAACGTAGCGCCCCCGGCGCTGTCCTTCCTGGGACTGAATTCACGTCAACATCAAGCTAAACTACATGAGAGATTTATTCGAAAGAATTATTGAAAACAAGGGCCCTTTAGGAAAATGGGCTTCACAAGCAGAAGGATATTTTGTCTTCCCTAAGCTAGAAGGACCTATCTCTAACCGTATGAAATTCCAAGGTAAAGATGTAATTACCTGGAGTATCAATGATTACCTGGGATTGGCAAACCGCCCGGAAATCAAGAAAGTAGACGGGGATGCCGCCTATGAACATGGTGCAGCTTACCCTATGGGAGCACGAATGATGAGTGGTCATACAGATTTCCATGAACAACTGGAAAATGAGTTGGCTGAATTCGTGGACAAGGAAGCTGCCTACCTCTTAAATTTCGGATACCAGGGTATCATGTCAGCTATCGATGCATTGGTTTCTAAAGACGATATCATTGTTTACGATGTAGATTCGCACGCTTGTATCATTGACGGGGTACGCTTACACGTAGGGAAGCGTTTTACCTTTAAGCATAACGATATTGACAGCCTGGAGAAAAACCTGGAAAGGGCCACCAAAATGGCAGAACAGACCGGTGGTGGTATCCTGGTGATCTCTGAAGGTGTTTTCGGGATGAGGGGAGAACAAGGGAAACTAAAAGAAATAGTTGCTCTTAAGAAAAAATTCAATTTCCGACTTTTGGTGGATGACGCTCATGGTTTCGGAACTTTGGGGAAAACAGGAGCCGGAGCTGGTGAAGAGCAGGGAGTGCAGAAAGACATCGATGTTTATTTTGCAACCTTCGCTAAATCATTGGCCGGTATCGGGGCCTTCCTGGCCGCAGACCAGGAGATCATCGATTACCTGAAATATAACCTGCGTTCCCAGATGTTTGCCAAGTCTCTTCCCATGATCTATGTGAAAGGGGCACTTAAGCGCCTGGATATGTTGCGCACCATGCCGGAACTGAAAGAAAAGCTCTGGGAAAATGTTAATGCTTTACAGAACGGGCTTAAGGCTCGTGGATTTGATATCGGGACTACCTCCAGTTGCGTTACCCCGGTATACCTGAATGC
>JABDLH010000077.1 GCA_013003145.1 Flavobacteriaceae bacterium
TTTGAAAAGAATATCGGTGAAGCTCAGCAAGCAGCTCAGCAGGAATTGCAGAAGAAGCAGGCCGAGCTTTTTGAACCTATCTCTAAGAAAGCTAAAGCAGCTATAGAAAGAGTTGCTGCAGCACAGGGATATGATTATGTCATCGATGCCAGCCCGGGACTCGGAGTGATCGTTGCCAAAGGAAAGAACCTTCTTCCTGATGTAAAGAAAGAATTGGGATTCTAAGAACCCCGATACAATAAAATAAAAACCGCCAATCATGGCGGTTTTTTTATTTTTACAAGGTACATAAGCACTATATGGATAACAGGCCCATAGGAATATTTGACTCCGGCATAGGAGGGACTTCCATTTGGAAGGAGATCCACGCATTACTTCCTTCAGAACATACCATCTACCTTGCAGACAGTAAGAACGCTCCTTACGGGGAGCGAAGCCCGGAAGAGATCCTGGCACTAAGTATCAAGAATACCGAGTACCTGCTAGACCTGGATTGTAAACTGATCGTAGTGGCTTGTAATACGGCGACCACCAACGCTATTGATTACTTAAGGGCTACTTATGAGCTGCCCTTTATAGGGATAGAGCCGGCCATTAAACCGGCGGCATTGCAATCTAATAGTAAAACGGTCGGAGTCCTGGCTACCAAAGGGACCCTGAGCAGTGCCTTATTTCACAATACCTCTAAGATACACGCCAACGGTATTACCATCCTGGAACAGGAAGGAAAAGGCCTGGTACCTTTGATAGAGGCCGGCAAGGAAAATTCTGCGGAGACCCGCGAATTATTGCAAGAATACCTGGCCCCTATGATCGCGGCCCGTATCGATTACCTGGTATTGGGGTGCACCCATTATCCATATCTACTCCCCGTACTTAAAGAATTATTACCCGGGGATGTTCAGATCATTGATTGTGGGGAAGCGGTTGCTCGGCAGACCCGGAATATCCTGCAAAAAAATGAAATGCTCGCAGCTGAAGGGCAGGTAGGGAAGTCGGAATTTTATATCAACACAGGGGTAGAGGTGCTACGCTCCATATTAAAGGAAGTCCGGGGAGAGATGATTATAGATCACCGCGACTTCTAGCCATCAGTCCCTTTTCCTGGTAAAGGTTCTGTACGTAAAGGAATAAGCATGTCTTTCGTCCGCCCGGTGAAAAACCTCGGTCTGCAAGGTCCAGGCGCCGGGATCTATTTCCGGGAAATAAACGTCCCCGTCAAATTCCCCGTGTACCCTGGTGATCTCCAGGCAGTCTGCATGGGGCATTCCCATCTTGTAGATTTCCCCGCCCCCGATAATATAAGTAAGCGGCTCTGATGCCGTGAGTTCAAGAGCTTCCTCCAGGGAGTGGACCACCTGGCAATCCGAATGGTCTATACGATACTCTTTATCCCTTGTGATCACTATGTGGAAGCGGTTAGGCAGGGGTTTGGGAAAACTTTCAAAGGTTTTCCTGCCCATGATGATCTTATGCCCGGTAGTGAGCTCCTTAAACCGTTTAAAGTCGTCCGGGAGCCTCCAGAGCAGTTCGTTGTCTTTCCCTATGGCGTTATTGTCCGCTACGGCGGCGATCATTGTATATACACCCACTATTCTATTCTTTTGTTGACTTGTGATTCCGGGAAATCAGTTTCTATTTCTTTCTGCATACGTGCCAGCTTCTCCCGCTGTTTCCGGACAAGGATCTCCCGCTGCTTCCTCTCCCAATCGCGGCCCATGAATTTATTCGTGACAAAGACATTGACCAGGTGCACGATAAAAAGAAAGGCCCAGAAGGTGATCGCCCAGATAAACCAATCATAAGCTTCCCCGTACTTCAGGATCTTATTGATCAGCACCAGGAAGACACTGCCCACCAGGAATAGCACAAAATGCCGGTATAAACGTTTCTTCTGTCGTACCCGGTGCTGGGCGTACTCCAGCTGCTCGTGCTGTTCCTGCGCTATTTCTGCTTCCTTTTTATTTTTGTTGAACATGCTTATCGCTATATTTAATAGCAAAGATAAAGATAATCCAACTCAGCCTTGCGCCCTAATATCCCTTATACATGATACGAAAACACTTCCCCGTACTGCAACACTATACCTATGCTAACACGGCGGCCTATGGACTGATGTCCGAAGGCTTACAGGAATGGCGGCAAGATCATGACCTGGATTACCTGGTCGGCGGTGGACGGATGAAGATCGATAGTCTTTCCATCATCTCCGAAACCCGGCAGACCGTTGCAAAATTCTTTAATTGTGACCCGCATTGGGTGGCCCTGCTTCCTAATTTCTCTATCGGGCTCAACTTTTTACTCGAAGGAATAGATCATAAAAGTCGTGTGTTGCTCATCGAGGATGATTACCCTTCCGTTAACTGGCCTTTTGAGAAACGCGGCTTTGCCATTACTTACGTTAAGCGGGCAGCAGACCTGGAAGACCGGATCGAGGCATTGCTCGCTGAAGAGAAGATCGATATCCTGGCCCTGAGCCTTGTGCAATGGCTGGACGGGCTGATGATCGATATGGATTTTATCAGAAGCCTAAAGAAAAAATACCCGGAGCTGTTGATCATTGCCGACGGTACCCAATACTGCGGGGCCTTTAGTTTGGATTTCAGCAGCAGCGGGATAGATGTCCTGGGGGCCAGCGGTTACAAATGGATGCTGGGTGGAACCGGGAATGGTTTTCTGCTGTTCAATGAAAAGGTCAGCCAGGGTATACATCCCAAAGTAACCGGTTTTAACGCTTCCGGGGCCAACCTGGACAGGAAGGATGATATTCCTTTTTCCAGGCAATTTGAACCCGGGCACCTGGATAGTCTCTGTTTTGGAAGCCTTAATTTCTCTTTGCAGTTCTTACTGCAGTTGGGCATGCCATCCATAGAAGCTCACAACAATGAACTGTCCCTTATGGCAAAAGAGGCATTTGGAACGCGCGGACTGCTAACACAGCAGTTGTTATCGCGTTCCCGCCACAGCACTATTTTCAATATTAGCGGGGATTCTGAGCTGTACGAGTTCCTGCTTGCCAACGACGTGATGTGTTCTCAACGGGGTGGCGGCATACGGTTAGCTTTCCATGCGTATAATAATAAACAGGATATAGAACATATAGCTGAGCTTATTGACCGCTATAATAAATGATTGTCAAATCCTGAAATACCTGTCCGAAATTTGAGAAGGCTTTTTCATTGTTCGCCAAAATTTATTAAATTGATAATTCTCTGTTAACCAATTGTGTATTAAGAGTTTTATGTCTTCATTTGCCCTGCAATTTGAAAACAACCTATATCAACAAATAATATTTATCATGGCTATTACAAAACAATACCTTAAGACAAAACCGGTGTGTAAAGTGACATTTACCCTGCCTGCAGAAGATGCTTCCAAAGTGGCAGTGGTTGGAGATTTCAATAACTGGAACCCTAAAGGCAGTGCATTGAAAAAATTGAAGAACGGCAAGTTTAAAGGAACTTTTGATCTGCCCAAAGACAACACCTATGAATTTAAGTACCTGGTAGATGGTGCTTATGTGAATGATGGCGAGGCAGACCGTTACCAATGGAACGATTTTGCGGGTACAGAGAACGGTGTGCTGGAATTATAATTCCACGATTAAGATACTAAAGGAGAACGGGGCAATCTGCCCCGTTTTTTTATGTCCTATTTCTTCCTGAAGATATAATTCTTATAGCAACCTTCGGGATCCTCGAAGACCTGCCCGGTCATTAATCCTGCTTCATCGGCAAGCCACTCTACCGTGCGGTGATCATATTTCTGGGAGATCTCCGTATGTATGCTTTCCCAGGCGTCAAAAGTGATACGCAGGTCTATTTTTCCAAGGTAGACCGATTGCTCAATTTTGGAGACCAGGAAACTCCTGGCTGTTCCCGTTTCGGGGTCATATGACTCCCAATGCTTAAAATTGTCGGGCTCAAAATTACCGTCTAATTCCCGGTTAATCCGGACAAGGATGTTCTTGTTAAAGGCTTCCGTGATCCCGGTTGGGTCATTATAGGCATCCAGTATGGTCTGTGGATCCTTCTTTTGGTCAAAGCCGATAAATAGAAGGTCTTCCGGCCCCATCAGCTTCCTGATTCCTTTTAAAAAATCGATGGCCCTGGTATGAAGCAGGTTCCCGATATTGGAGCCTAGGAAAAGTATCACCTTCCGGTTCTTTACGTCCTGCAGTTTTTCCAGTACATCAAAATAGGTCCCTTCCATGGGCTGTATATCCACGTCCGGTAGTTCGTTCCTGACGGAAGTCTGCAATTGCCCTAGTACGTTACCGCTGATATCAATGGGCAGGTATTGGAAGTCAGCCTGCTGTTGCAGCAATTCTTTCAGTAATATTTTTGTCTTCTTCCCGTCTCCCGCACCCAGCTCTATTAAGTTAAAGGGTTTCCCTTGCTGTGAGAATTTCCGGCAGATATCCCGGGCGTTGGTCTCCAGCAAACGGAATTCACATCGAGTCAGGTAGTATTCCGGCATCTCCATGATATCCTGGAACAATTGGTCCCCTGCCTTATCGTAAAAATATTTGGAGGAGAGGTGCTTAGGGTAATCCGTCAGCCCTTTATAGACATCTTTTTCAAAAGCCGTCTTCAGTTTAGATATGGTGTGTTGCTGCATTGTGTTCTCTATTTTATTATCGCGCAAGCCGTAGCCCCGTATACTGCCACCGCAACTTTGGGTGGAAGAAATTCCGGTAGGTAGGCCTGCTGTGTTGCTCAGGGGTAGCCACGGATGCACCCCGAAGAACCTTCTGGCTGACCATGAATTTCCCGTTATACTCGCCCAGTGCTCCTTCAGCTTTTTTGTAACCGGGGTAGGGGAGGTAGGCACTTTCTGTCCATTCCCATCGCTTGCCCCATGGAAAATACTGCTGCCCGGCTTCCCATTCAAACTCTGTCGGCAACCTGCAGCCTTTCCACTGTGCAAAAGCAAAGGCTTCGTAATAGGAGATATGGGTCAGTGGAGCATCCGGCTTAATTCTTTTTAAGCCTTCCATGGTGTAGGAATGCCATTGCCCCTCTACCCGGTACCAGTACTGGGGGCAGTTCACTTGTTCCGCATTCACCCAGTCCCATCCTTCGGCATGCCAATGACTGAATTCTTTATAACCGCCGGCAGCCATAAATTCCAGGTATTCCCCGTTGGTCACTAATTTGTTAGAAATCTCATAAGGGTGCAGGTATACCTTATGCCGACCGAGTTCATTGTCATAATAGAAACCGTCTCCCTGGTGACCTATCTCGTAAATTCCTTCATCTATCGCTATCCAGTCCTGCTGGTGTGTCTCAGCCTCGTGTTCCATCGGGAAGGTGGCGTAGGCCGGTAGTAGGGGGTTATTACCCAGGATGTATTTAATATCCGTCAGCAGCAGTTCCTGGTGTTGCTTTTCGTGGTGGATGCCGATCTCCATCAGTCCGTTTAACTCCTCCCGGAATATTTCCTGTTCAAAGAGTTTGCTGATAGCCTGGGTCACATGTTCCCGGTATTCATAGATTTTCTTTACTGAAGGGCGACTTAAATTGCCGCGGTTGGCGCGTACCACCCTTTTCCCCATACTCTCGTAATAGGAGTTAAAAACAAAAGAAAAATCAGGGTCAAATTCGGTATAGCCTTGGGCGAATTTCTTCAGGATGAATTCTTCAAAAAACCAGGTGGTATGTCCCAGGTGCCATTTAGGAGGAGAGACATCCTCTATGGGCTGCACCACGTAGTCTTCGGTCTCCAGGGGAGCGCAAAGCGCTTCGGAATGCTTCCGGGTATCTTGGAAAAAACTTAAAAGTGTGTCGGTTGCAAGCATAACTTCTGAATCTTCTTAAAGTTAAGAATTTTCTGATGTTCACTTGGCGCTCTATAAATTCATAGTTGAACGCTAAACGGCAACCTTACCTTTGATGGCCGGGTGTGGGTCGTAATCCTGCAGGCTGAAGTCTTCAAACTTAAAATTGAAAATATCCTTGACCTCGGGGTTCAGCACCATTTTAGGTAATGGGCGTGGATCCCTGCTCAGTTGTAATTTTATCTGTTCCAGGTGGTTGCTGTAGATGTGGGCATCCCCAAAGGTGTGGATGAAATCCCCGGGTTCCAGGTCGCAGACCTGGGCCAGCATCAACGTAAGCAAAGCATAGGAGGCGATATTAAATGGAACGCCCAGGAAAATATCAGCGCTGCGCTGGTACAGCTGGCAGGAGAGCCGGCCATCAGAGACATATACCTGGAAGAAAGCATGGCAGGGTGGCAGGGCAGCTTTTCCGTCAGCCACATTTTCGGCAAAGGATACCGACGTATCCGGCAGTACCCCGGGATTCCAGGCCGATACCATCATCCGCCTGCTGTCCGGGTTAGTCTTCAGTGTATGAACCAGGTTTTTGATCTGGTCTATCCCGTCCCCGTTCCAGTCGCGCCATTGGGCGCCATATACCGGGCCAAGGTCCCCGTTCTCATCGGCCCATTCGTTCCAGATGCGTACCCCGTTCTCCTGCAGGTAGCTGATATTGGTATCTCCTTTCAGGAACCACAGTAATTCGTGGATGATCGACTTCAGGTGGAGTTTCTTGGTGGTCACCATCGGGAAGCCCTCGTCGAGCTTAAACCGCATCTGGTAGCCAAAGACGCTGAGGGTACCCGTACCCGTACGGTCTTGCTTAAAACTTCCATGTTCCAGTACGTGCTTCAGTAGGTCGTGGTATGCTTTCATAGGATAACGGGTATTAGTGATGTTCAGGTTTGCCGGCATAGGAAGCCGGGCTAACGGGGCTAAAAATAGGGAATAGCAGAGCCTTTTGGGATATATTCCCGGGCCTAGTTATCAATAATTATTAACGAGTAAGAAGCAGGCTGTATAGTGGCCTATCCAAGGATCATCCCGGCGATTGTTGCAGATAATAGTGATGCCAGGGTACCGCCCAGTACGGCACGCATTCCAAACTCGGAAAGCAATTTCCTTTTACCCGGAGCCAGGGAACCTATCCCCCCGATCTGTATCCCTATAGAAGCAAAATTCGCAAAGCCGCAAAGCATATACGTCGCCATGATGATGGATTTACTGTAGGTAAAATGTGTGCCCGAGCTTACATCTTTTAAGGAAGCCAATTGAATGTAGCCGATAAATTCGCTCGCAGCCAGTTTGATTCCCAGCAGTTGTCCCATCAGCATAATATCTTCTGTATGTACCCCGATCAGCCACATCAGTGGTGAGAAGACCACGCCGAGGATGGCCTCCAGGGAAAGCTGTTCAAAGGAGGAGTTGCTGGCAATCCAGCCATTCAGTGAGGTCACATCACCAACCCAGCCCAGCATACCATTGATC
>JABDLH010000107.1 GCA_013003145.1 Flavobacteriaceae bacterium
CTGGTGTGCCCTGCTCTGGTCAATGACCAACATCCCTGATTTTATAGTGGTAACAATATATTTCCGTCGTAATTGGAAACTACTCCCTCTTTGCTCCTTTTCACCGTCCGAGTCAAAAATTGAACTGGTGTAAGAGTCGGATTCCACAGGCATTACAGAAAGTGCATTTTCACTTCCAACCTGCGAATCCAGGCCTACATACATGCTTTCCCAACTACTTTCCTGCCTGGAACTGAATTGGGTGGGCGCTGACCTCTTGGTATGCTCTTCTTTAAAAGGGTTAAATCCCGCATCGACAGACACCCGTGGCGGATGCGCCCCTTTTTCTTTAAAATCGTACGGGGTATCCAGGTTCTGATCCCTTTCAAAGTCCAATACCGGTGCAATATTAAATTGCCCAAGACTGTGTTTTACTGAGGAACGCAGGATTGCATAAAGCGTTTGCTCATCGTCAAATTTGATCTCTGTCTTGGTCGGGTGGATATTGATATCGATAGATCCCGGATCCACTTTGAGAAACAGGAAATAACCCGGGTGAACTTCAGATCGGATAAGACCTTCAAAAGCTGCCGACACGGCATGATGCAGGTAGGGGCTTTTTATAAATCGGTCGTTGACGAAAAAGAACTGCTCTCCCCTGCTCTTCTTTGCAAACTCGGGCTTACAAATAAATCCCGAGATCTCCACCACCTGGGTTTCTTCGGTTACGGGTACCAGCTTCTCGTTGGTCTTACCGCCAAAAAGATGCACAATACGCTGCCTGTGATTCGTATCAGGGAGATTGAATAATTCGTTCCCATCGTGGAAATATTGGAATCCAATTCCGGGATGGGCCAGGGCTACCCTGTGAAATTCATCCGTAATATGTCGTAATTCCACTTGTTTGGACTTCAGGAAATTTCGACGTGCCGGGATATTAAAGAAAAGATTTTTAACCGCCACGGAAGTTCCTACCGGGGTTGTAATAACTTCCTGGTCCGTGATGCGACTACCCTGTATGCTCAACAGTGTCCCGAGTTCATCGGAACCCGGTCGAGTCTTCATTTCTACGTGTGCAATAGCCGCGATAGAGGCCAGGGCTTCTCCCCGGAACCCCTTGGTGTTCAGGTGAAACAGATCATCTGCATTGCGGATCTTAGAAGTAGCATGCCTTTCAAAACTCAACCGTGCATCCGTAACACTCATTCCCATTCCGTCGTCAACGACTTGTATCAGGGTCTTCCCCCCGTCTTTTATGATCAGTTGAATATTTTCAGCCCCGGCATCAATAGCATTCTCCAGGAGTTCTTTAACTACAGAAGCAGGTCGTTGTACGACTTCCCCGGCAGCGATCTGGTTGGCTACGTGATCCGGTAAGAGTTGAATTCTGTCAGGCATTATTGGGTATAGAAAATTGAAAGATCAAAGTCTATGATATAAAGGAAGATCAGGATCAGGATGGCTAAGATGATGTAGAACCTCCATTTAAAATTTCGGTCGCCTGCATTCTTCATATCAGACATCGCCTGGTTCCATCTCCGCCTTATACCCCCGGGAGAATCCACGGTTGTGCGGAATTTATCCAGCCTGTGTTCAATTTTAAACGGACTTCCCTCACCTTTATCGTCAAAGTAGCGAGGCGAGTAATCAAACTTTTTGTTCTTACGTAATTTTGTGAATCTTCCCATGATCTTATCCCTTCAAAGTTACTTAAAAACAAAAAGAGTGCCGAAACTTCGCTGCCAAAAATTGTTAACAGCAAAACGTCGGAAGCCCTTAAATATCGAAGTTTTAGAAGAATCGCGAGGATCAGTTCCCCAGAACTGCCATTTTTAATGCAACAACAGCAGCCTCTGTCCCCTTATTACCGTGCTTACCCCCACTCCTGTCCTGCGCCTGTTGCAGGTTGTCATCGGTCAGGACGCAGAAGATCACGGGAATATTATATCGGACATTAAGATCTTTAATGCCTTGTGCCACAGCGCTGCATACGTATTCAAAATGCGCGGTTTCCCCACGAATTACGGAACCGATCGCGATAACGGCGTCGGGCGCGTGCTTCTCCAGCATACGCTTACAGCCAAAAACGAGTTCAAAACTACCGGGGACATTCCAACGTAAGAGGTTGGCCTCCAATAGACCGGCCTCTGCCAGGGCTGCCTGGGCGCCTTCAAACAAACTCTCGGTAATCTCTGTATTCCATTCAGATACTACAACTCCTATTCGGAGTGGAGCTGCATCCGGCAAGGATGTTTTATCGTAATCAGAAAGGTTCTTGTTAACGGTGGCCATTAGTTACCACTTTTAGCCATTCCAAGAAATACATCAATTGAACCAGCTTCTACGGCATTAGGGTATTCTTCCTTAATACGCTCAAAGTACTCGGCTGCCTTGCTGGCTTCCCCAAGCTCAAGAGCAGTTATCCCTGCCTTGTGTAGAAATTTCGGAGTGGTATACTCATTCTCATTATGATCAAAAGCCTTCTCGTAATAAGAAAGTGCCTCTGCAGGTTGCTCTAATTGCATGAATGCATCACCAATACCTCCTTTAGCAAGGGCACCCAGGATAGCATCGTCTGAAGAAAAGTCTTCGAGGTGATCAATAGCCTCCTGGTACTTCTGCATGTTCAGGTAAGCCATTCCCGCAGAATAGTTCGCAAGGTTTGCTGCTTTGGTACCACTGTACTCATCGATGATATCCAGGAAACCATATTTACCCTCTGCACCGTTCAGTGCCAGCAGGTAAAGGCTGTCTTTTTCTGCACTGTTCAGCGCCTGGTCAAAATATTGTTGCGGATAATACATCTCGTTGGCCGCGGTAGCTTCGCGGGGAGCGAGTACAAACTGGTTATATGCAAGGTATCCTAATACTCCGATCGCGATAACCCCGATCACGCCCAGGATATAGTTCTGATTCTTGTAAACCCACTGTTCAGACCTGGACGCACTCTCATCCAGAGTACTGAAAACCTCGGCGGTAGTACTGTTATCAACTGATTGCTGTTGTTCTTCGGCTTTGTTCTTTGGCTTAAAGCCGCGCTTCTTATATGTTGCCATGGTTCTAGTTATTGGTCGCGCAAAAATAAAGTTTTTATCAAAACCTCAACCCTATTAATTCGTTATTTTTCGATAATTTGCAGCCCCTATTTAATTAAATTCTCCAAAACCCTCCATGTTTTTAAAAAAGATCTCGCTCGTTAATTATAAAAATTTTGACAGTGGAGAATTTGAATTCGATTCAAAAATCAACGCTTTCGTGGGTGCTAACGGCGTTGGAAAGACCAATGTATTAGACGCGGTATACCATCTCTGTTTCGGTAAGAGCTACTTTAACCCGATCTCTAGCCAGAACATCAGGCACGGTGAGGATTTTTTTATGATAGAAGGGGTATTCCAGAAAGAAGAGCGGGAAGAGCGGATCGTTTGCAGTCTTAAAAAAGGCAGTAAAAAGGTCATTAAACGCAATGCTAAGGCTTATGAGCGGTTTTCTGACCATATAGGCTTATTGCCACTCGTCATGATCTCTCCGGCAGACCGGGACCTTATTATTGAAGGAAGCGAGACCAGGCGTAAGTTCATGGATGGTGTGATCGCACAATCAGATAAAGATTACCTGCAGTCCCTTATTCACTATAATAAGGTGCTCATGCAACGAAATTCCCTCTTAAAGTATTTCGCGGTAAATCACAGGTTTGACCCTGCTACCCTGGAAGTGTATAACGAGCAGCTATCCCATTACGGCTCGCTGATCTTTGAACGGAGGAAACGGTTCATTTCAGAATTCATAGACACCTTCAGGGAACAATACAAGGTGATTTCTGGTGGACATGAAGTTATCGGCCTGGAGTATGACAGTAAATTACACGAGGAGGAACTGGGAAGCTTACTGAAAAATAACCTGGAGAAAGACCGTGCACTGCAATACACCAGCGTAGGAACACATAAGGACGACCTTAAATTTACTATTGACGAGCATCCCATAAAGAAGTTTGGCAGCCAGGGCCAGCAAAAAACTTTCCTGATCGCTTTGAAATTTGCCCAATTCCATTTTATTAAAGCACATTCCGCAACCACCCCGGTGCTATTGCTGGATGATATATTTGACAAACTGGATGAAAACCGGGTAAAACATATTATCACCCTGGTTGAAGACGATAATTTCGGGCAGATTTTCCTCAGTGATACCCACCGGGAACGAACAGAAGAAATCGTTAAATCCATCCATCAATCTTATAAAATTTTTACCTTGTAATATGAAAAAACTACTCCTCTTAACTCTTATTCTTACCTTAAGTGGTTGTGGTCATGATGTTAAAAGTGAGGACTTACAATACCTGGATGGGTACTGGGAAATTGCCGAAGTAGAAATGCCTGACGGCCAAGTCAGGGAGTACAAGGCCAGCACCACAGTAGATTACTTTTCTTTAGAAGGCCGGGAGGGGTACCGCAAAAAAGTTCAGCCATCGCTAAGCGGGACCTACACAACATCTGATGATGCCGTTAAGATTTCAATAACCGAGAAAGAAGGTGTGTTCTATATCAATTACCGGGAAGCGGACAACGAATGGTCTGAGCGCATTCTGAAATTGCAGGCTTCAGATTTAGAAGTGATCAATGACGAACAAGTTATCTACCGTTACAAGCGGTATGAACCCATTAACATCCAAAAATGAAGATGAAGAAAGACAAGGATAAGGATCAGTCCCTGGGTGGAATATTAAAAGATTTCATCAAAGACAATAAGCTTCAGGGAGGAATAAATCGCATTAATGCCGAGGAGGCGTGGAAAGATACTATGGGCCCCGGGGTGAACAATTACACTACAGGCGTTGTATTCCGGAATGATACGCTTTTTGTCTCGCTCAGTTCCTCGGTGCTCCGGGAAGAACTCAGCCTGGGGAAAAGTAAAATTGTACAGATGCTCAATGAAGCTATCGGGCAAGACCTCATTAAAAAGATTGTACTGAGATAAAAAAAACCGGGGCATAGGCCCCGGTTAACTGTCTTATCAAAAATAGAACAGACTTATACCTAGTAGATTTCCCTACCGGAGAAATGAAATGATCCTTCTATTTGTGCATTCTCATCACTGTCTGAACCGTGTACTGCATTTTCACCAATATCTTTAGCGAATAATTTTCGGATTGTACCTTCTGCTGCTTCTTTTGGATTAGTAGCACCGATCAAAGCCCTGAAATCTTCTACCGCGTTCTCTTTTTCGAGAATTGCAGATACAATAGGCCCCCTGGTCATAAATTCTACCAGTTCACCAAAGAATGGTCGCTCTTTGTGGATAGCGTAAAATTCCTGGGCATCCCTCAAACTCAGTTGCGTGTACTTCATAGCCACGATCTTAAAGCCGGCAGAAGTTATTTTTTCCAAAATTGCTCCTATATGACCATTTTCGACCGCATCAGGCTTAATCATGGTAAAGGTTCTGTTTCCTGTCATTTTCTTAAAATTTTGCGCAAAAATAAGCTTTCTGATCGCAACCCGCAACATTTATAGGCCAAGGAATTACCGAGCAGCCCGGCAAGGTGTATTCCGGTTCAATTAATGTGGAAGCTCCTTCCCTCTTTCGCATTAAATTGTATATTTGGGCGAATGAATCCACACGAGGTAAATACGGTAAGAGCCCTGCTATCAGAGCCTCAACAGGCCGTAATAATTCCACATAAAAATCCGGACGGTGACGCTATCGGCTCCTGCCTGGGCTTATATCATTTTCTGAGAAAATTAGGGCATGACGCCAAGGTCGTTGCCCCAAACGATTATCCCAAATTCCTGAAATGGATGCCCGGGAACAATGATGTGATCATATTTGATAAGCAGACAGAATTAGCACAGGGACTGCTGGACAAGGCCGCCCTGGTATTCACCCTGGATTTCAATGATCTCGGCAGGGTTGGCCCGCATATGGAAACAGCTTTAAAACAGCTAAAGGTTCCTATGGTCATGATAGATCATCACCAGGCCCCTTCGGATTATGCAAAAGTGACCTATTCCGATACCGGGATGAGTTCCACTTGTGAAATGGTCTACCGCTTTATCGAGGCCGTCGGTTCTACAGAGATCATCGATGCGGATATAGCCAATTGTCTTTACGCAGGGATTGTGACCGACACGGGCTCTTTCAAATTCCCTTCAACTAGCAGTGATACCCACAGGATCGCGGCAGACCTGATAGACAAGGGAGCCCAGAACTCTGATATACACAGCAATATTTTTGATACCAATACTCCAGCCAGGCTTCACTTACTGGGCTGCGCGCTTAAGAACATGGTCATTAAAGCAGAGGTGAGTACTGCTTACATCACTCTATCCCAGGCAGAGTTAGATCAGTATCAATACAAGAAAGGTGACACCGAAGGATTTGTAAACTACGGCTTAACCCTTGAAGGAATTAAATTTGCCGTGATCTTTATAGAGAATAAGGAAGAGGGAATCATCAAGATCTCCTTTCGTTCTACCGGTGAATTTTCTGTGAATGATTTTGCCAGGACCTATTTTAATGGAGGTGGGCATAAAAATGCTGCAGGGGGTCGTAGCGAAAGATCGATGGAAGATACAGTGGCCTATTTTGAATCACTGCTCGAAAAACATAAAAAGGATTTGAACCCATGAGAATATACCTGCTTACCGGGCTCGCGATCTGCTTGTTAATGAGTTGCGGGGAAGCTGAACCCAGGAAACCCGTCAAGGTTAAATCCGGGAGTTTTATGAAAACCTCGGTTGAACGAAATAAAGACCTTTTGTCCCAGGAAGAAGCCCGGATTCGGGCGATCATCGCTAAAGACAGCCTTAACACCTACCTCTCCAGCGCCAGTGGTTCGTGGTATCGTTACCTGGTGAAGAATGAGCAGGATGATTACCTGCCGCAACCGGATGACCTGGTCTACTTAACCTATGATATGATGACACTGGATAACGATACCCTCTATTCCCATGACGAGGTGGGCACCGTATTATACCGTGTAGACAAACAGGAATTATTCCCCGGGTTAAGACATAGTGTGAAGCTTCTGAAACAAGGAGAGAGTGCTATCTTCCTCTACCCTTCCTCACAGGGTTACGGGTACATCGGGGATAAAAATAAGATCGGTCCAAATGTCCCTTTAAAAATACAATTGACCATTTTAGACATCGAGAAACAAAACGACAGTATATAAATTAATTGCAATCCATGAAAAACGCTATTTATTTCTTATTTCTATTTACCGCTATCCTTTCGAGTTGTAAATCCAGCCAGCACGCAGACCTGGGTGACGGAATCTTTGCCGATATTGAGACAAGCGAAGGTGATATTATCATCAGGCTGGAATACGACAAGACACCGGTGACGGTGGCTAACTTTGTTTCCCTGGCTGAAGGCACTAATCCTTTCGTCAGTGACGAATACAAAGAGAAGAAGTACTATGACGGGGTGACCTTCCACAGGGTGATCAAAGATTTTATGATACAAACCGGAGATCCTACTGCAAGCGGTAACGGTAATCCCGGCTACAAGTTCAAGAACGAAATACACGACTCCCTATCGCACAATAAAGCAGGCATCCTATCCATGGCCAATGCAGGTCCCGGTACCAATGGCAGCCAGTTCTTCATTACCCATAAGGAGACGCCTTGGTTAGATGGCAGGCATACCGTTTTCGGAGAAGTTGTAGAAGGTATGGGGGTAGTTGATACCATAGCACAGGTTAAAACAGGCGATAAGGACAAACCGGTGAAAGACGTTGTGATGAACAAGGTAGAGATCATCCGCAACGGTAAGGCAGCCAAAAAATTTGATGCCGTAAAGGTCATGTCTGATTATTTCGCAGAAGAAGAGGCAAAAGTGGCCGCTGCACAGAAAGTAAGAACAGATTTTATCGCGACGACTGCAGAACAAAGAGCGAAAGCTGATTCCCTGCCTTCCGGTCTAAAGATCTTACGCCTTGAAGAAGGCAGTGGTGAAAAACCGGCAATAGGCAAACAGGTATTAGTGGATTACGCCGGGTGGCTGACAGACGGAACGCTGTTTGATACCAGCGAGGCTGAAATCGCACAAAAATTCGGGCAATTTGAAAAGATCAACCAAATGCACCGCGGTAACCTCAGTCCTGTCCCTATGGATTACAGCCCTGATTCCAGGCTGGTGGCCGGGTTCAAGGAAGGGCTGCTCTCCATGAAGATCGGCGATAAGGTGCGGCTTTTTATACCCCCACACCTTGGTTATGGTGCTCAAGGCGGCGGACCCATCCCGCCCAATGCAGAACTGGTCTTTGATATAGAGATCTTAAAAGCCGCGGAATAATTACAGATAGAATAAGCACAAATAAACCCCCTTCTTAAGGGGGTTTTTTAATGGAGGGCAGTCCGGGAATTATCCCCTTTTATACGATCAAAAATAGACGTTAAGGGATTCATAAAAACTGGACTACATGGTTATATTCGGGCATCAAATCGACTTACTCCATGCACACACATAAACTTCTCCCACTGGCCTTTATCTCCCTGTTATTCTTCTCGTGTACAGATGATTCCCTGGAAGATATTCTTGAAATCAAAGCACAGGCCGACCCTACTAAGACTGTCAATATTATCACCCTTGATTTTAATGATCTCAGCGGGGGACACAGTGTCTCTGCCATCGGGAAAGATGGCTGTAAAGGTGAAATTACTGTAAACGCCTATAACCCCGGTATGCCGGGCCATAACAGCTGCCTCAGTTTTGATTCATCCTTGCCGAACCCGGGTAATGAAGACCTGGGCACCCCCAACCAGCTGTATGGAGGTCCCGGTAAGTCTGAACAGGGCGAGGAACCCAGTAACGATATCCCTTTGGGTACGGTCTTGGTTATTACTGAAAATTCTACCCTTACAGAACCCCTTGTAAGCACTGCAGAGGGCACCAAGTTCGTCTTCAGTTTTAAAAATTACGGGGAGGGATCGGCTACGGTATACGGTTTTGACATGCTGGATCTAAACAAGGAAGACGCTAATGCAATACCGGCACGAGTCTCTCTTTACGATGAACAGGAGCAAGTGGTACAGGAAGTGATCATACCTTTTGCCAATGATAATGCCAAGCAATATGTGAACCTGGGAGCCATGCCGGGGGTAGTCAGGATGGAAATCGAGATGAATAATAAAGGGGCTATTGACAACCTGAGGGTCAGCTGCCTGGAAGGCACCTCAACCTACACTCCACCATCCACCGAAGAGGAGACAACGGAAGAAGAGCCCACAGGTAACGAGGGTGAGGAGAACGAAAATGAAGGGGAAGAACCTACCGGCAACGAAGGCGAAGAGAACGAAAACGACGGGGAAGAACCTACTGGAAACGAAGGCGAGGAGACCGAAAACGATGGGGAAGAACCTACTGGAAACGATGGCGAGGAGACCGAGAATGATGGGGAGGAAAACGATAACGACGAAGAAGAGGAGGAAGAACAGGAAGAGGACAACTCCGACGAGAACAATGATGAGGACGATGAAGATGAGGGTGAGGATGATGATGATGATGATGAGGATGAAGATGAAGATGAGGAGGACGAAGACGAAGACGATGACGATGACGAGGATGATGAAGATGAGGAGGACGATGACGACGAGGATGATGATGAGGATGACGATGATGATGACGAGGACGATGATGATGAGGACGAAGGGGACGATGATAAGATTGGGAATGGACACCGTGATGGAAACAATGGGAACCATAATGGAAATGGTCACCAGCAGGGAAACAACGGGAACAATAATGGAAACGGACACCAGGGTGATAAAAAGCCTAGGAGCTAATAACAGAATTCAGCTGCTGTAGCAATTTTGAAATTCACACTAGGCATAAAAAAAACCCGGGATATACACCCGGGTTTTTATTTTAATAAGGAAAAGTTATTTCCAATTTTGTGATTTTAGCTTTACAGTGGCTTTTAAGATATCCTTCTGTGATATCTGGCCTGCCAGTTTCCCATCTTCCAAAATAGGAAAGCGCCTTCTCTTGGTCTCCAGGAACTTCTTGGCCGCATCAAAAATATTCATGTTGCCATCGATGGTCTCTACATCCTGCACCATGTGCTGTGAAACCTTGTCATTGTCCAGTGGCATGTTGTAATACCTGCTTTCGCTGATGTGCTTGATGCAGTCTCCTTCGGAGATGATACCTACCAGCTCATTCTTATCATTGACCACCGGTCCCCCGGAAATTTTATACCTGATCAGCTTCTGTATAACTTCTTCTACGGATTGTTCAGGGTTAAACGTAATCAGCTTGCGCGTCATATAATCACTAACCTTTAAGGGAACATCCGCTTCTTGCAAGGGCTGTCTTCGCCCCATAAAACTCTTTATACCCATAATACCGCGATTTGTTGTCTATTAAATATACTGAATTCCAGAGACTTTATTCAATATTTGACATTAAATCGACTGACATGCATAAGGGGTATACTAAGAGCAGGAATCCTTATTTTTTAGGGATATGCCGTAAAATATCGAGAAGAAACATCCAGAATTTTTTTACGCTTGCAATATGAACCCTTTCATCCGGAGAATGTGCTCCCCGTATTGTCGGGCCAAAACTTATCATATCCAATTCCGGGAAAGTATTTCCAATGATCCCACATTCTAAGCCTGCGTGGCATGCAACTACCCGGGGCTGCTCTTCGAACAGGGCGGTGTATCGTTCCTCCAGGACTTTAAGTATTTTAGAATTGGGGTCAGGCGTCCAGCCGGGGTACTCCCCGCTAAAACTTACCTTACAACCCCCTAATTCAAAAACTGATTTCAGGCTGTCAGCCAACACCATCTTTACAGATTCTACGGACGATCGCGTCAGGCAGCCTATTTCCAGCCTGCCCTCGCTCACTGTAATCCGCGCTATATTGTTCGAGCTTTCCACCAGCCCATCAAAGGCTGCACTCATGGTATACACCCCGTTATGGGCTGCAGAGATCATCTTCAGAAGTTTATCCTGTGATTCCCGGTCCATGACCAGGACCGGGCCGGGAACCTGGGAACTCTCTAACTTCAGACCTGGTTCAGTAAGATTAAGTTCAGCCGTGATCTCATCGGAAATGGCTTCCAAACGGGATTGCAGCTGTTCTGTCCTTGCAGCCGGTACCGCGATAATTGCTTTACTTTCTCGCGGGATAGCATTCCTGAGACCTCCACCGTGAATGCTGTTGATCCGTATTTCCAGGCTTTCCGACAGCCCTGCCAGCAGCCTGTTCATAATTTTATTGGCATTTCCCAAACCTTTATCGATGTCCATGCCACTATGACCGCCCTGTAAACCACGGACCACTAATTGAAAGGTCTTGTGATCATCCGAAGGTTCCTCTTCCACGTAATCGCGATGTGCAGTAATATCCACTCCTCCCGCGCATCCTATATCAATCTCATCATCTTCTTCCGTGTCCAGGTTCAGCAATATTTCTCCTTCAAGGGTGCCCTTTTCCAATCCTTTTGCACCTGTCATCCCCGTCTCTTCATCAATAGTAAATAAAGCTTCAAGCGGGGGGTGTGGTATATCTGTACTCTCTAACAACGCCATAATGG
>JABDLH010000113.1 GCA_013003145.1 Flavobacteriaceae bacterium
GGATAGTTCGAAGCCTGCCTTCGGCAGGTAAATTCGAGGTTCGAAGTTCGATGTGAGTGCTTGTATGTTGTACCAGCCTGCCTGTGGTAGGATAGCAAAGGGGAGCGCCATCAGGATGTGCGCCAGCAACTCCGGGATAGTTCGAAGCCTGCCTTCGGCCCGTCCGACCGGCACGGGCGGGCAGGTAAATTCGAGGTTCGAAGTTCGATGTGAGTGCTTGTTTGTTGTACCAGCCTGCCTGTGGTAGGATTGCAAAGGGGAGCGCCATCAGGATGTGCGCCAGCAACTACGGCGGGTTCGAGGTTTGAGGTTCGAAGTTCGATGTGAGTGCTTGTATATTGGACCCGCTTGCCTGTGGTAGGTATGCAAAAGGGAGCGCTATCAGGATGTGCGCCGGCAACTCCGGCGGGTTCGAGGTTCGAGGTTCGAAGTTCGATGTGAGTGCTTGTATGTTGTACCTGCCTGCCTGTGGTGGGATTGCAAAGGGGAGCGCACTCAGGATGTGCGCCAGCAGATCCGGACGGTTTGGTAATCAGCGGTTGCGCAGGAAAATTTCAATCAGCTTAATGCAAGTTTTTTGCAGGGAGCAGCGATAACTTAAGACCGGGGCGGGGTTAAGAACCCCGGGGTTCAAAAAACTCAAATTTTCTTTGAAAGGTGAGCCTGGTTCCATAACACTTAGACATAATTCATAGACTTTCCAAGATTAAGTAGCTACGCCGCAAGGGATTGATCTTTTTGCTAAATTGTAGTTACATTTTTTTATAAATAACCAAACCAAACACGACATGCTTAAAAAAGTGCTCATCGGGCTATTGATCATTTTTGTAGCGATACAGTTCATCAGGCCGGCCAAGAATAATTCCAACGACCTTTCTCACGATATTTCTAAGGTATATGAAGTTCCGGGGGAAGTAGATCATTTATTAAAAGTTTCTTGTAATGATTGTCATTCCAATAAAACCGTTTACCCCTGGTATGCAGAGATCCAGCCGGTGGGGTGGTGGTTGGATAACCATATAGAAGTTGGGAAGGGCCATCTCAACTTTTCAGAATTCACCAAGTTACCCATCGCTATACAGAATCATAAGTTTGAGGAAACGATAGAAATGGTAGAAGAGAAAGCCATGCCGTTAGAAGACTATACCTATTTTGGCCTTCATCCGGAAGCTGATCTTAGCGAACAAGACAGGAAATTGATCATAGACTGGGCGAAGGCTCAGATGCAATACCTTGAAAATACCTACCCGGCGGACAGCCTGGTGATGCCCAAGCGCAGATAACTTTTTTCACTTAAGTTGAATTACATTCTTCAAACAATATAAAAGCCGGTTTAAGCAAATAAAACCGGCTTTATTATTTGGGGCAATACATTTCCACTTTTAGGGATCGCATTATAAATGCTGTTATTTACAACCAAAAGAATTCACAGGTGTTTATATGTTGTGTAAAATAATTATTAGCTTTGTCTAAATTTATAATTCAGACATTGAAAACACTTGATTTAGGTATTCTAAAATATTTTTCGTGGGTATTCTTATTACTCGCTTCAGTTGCTCATGCACAGCAGGATGAAGTGCGTATATCCGGAACCGTAACTTCAGAAGGAAAGGCGGTGCCCTTTGCAAATGTTTTCTTGAAAGAAGGGAAGGAGGGAACCAATACCGATATAGACGGAAAATATGAATTACAGCTGCCTGTAGGCGAGTGGACCCTGGTAGTACAATCGCAGGGTTACCGCACCCAGAGGCAATCCATTTCACTTATAAAGGGAAAGAATGCGACCATTGATTTTAACCTGGTCGAAGATGCGCTAGGATTAGAAGGTGTCGTGGTAAGTGCAACCCGGAACCGGATCAGTAAAAAAGAAGCCCCTGTCATCGTAAATGTCTTAAATCCAAAATTGTTCAGGGCTACCCAATCCATATCCCTGGCAGACGGACTCAATTTTCAGCCTGGGGTCCGTGTAGAGACCAATTGCCAGAATTGTGGCTTCACCCAGGTACGTCTTAACGGCCTGGAAGGCCAGTATACACAGATATTGGTCAATAGTCGGCCTGTATTCAGCGCCCTTAACGGGGTGTATGGTTTAGAACAGATCCCTGTGAGCATCATAGATCGGCTGGAAGTAGTTCGCAGTGGGGGATCGGCCCTGTTCGGATCTAATGCCATCGCGGGAACCATCAACGTCATTACCAAAGAACCTGTGATCAACAGTTGGGAAATAAGCTCGAACTTAGGAATTATAGGTGGGCGCACAGCCGACAGAAATGTTAACCTCAATGCATCGATTGTCAGCGAGGATCTGTCCAGTGGGGTTACGGTATACGGTATCTTCAGGGACAGGGATGCCTATGATGCTAATGGTGACGGTTTTAGCGAGATCACTAAGCTGAGCAATAACTCACTGGGAGCAAAAGCATTCTTAAGACCTAACGATAATAGCAGGCTAGGGATAGATTTTACCGGTATCAGGGAATACAGGCGTGGGGGTGATCGCATAGACCTGGCGCCCCAATTTACCGATATCACTGAAGAACTGGATCATAAAACCATATTTACCGGGGTGGATTACCAGCTATTTGACGATGCCAGGAATAATGAAGTTACTGCTTACCTGTCTGTTCAGCATACCGATCGGGACAGCTATTACGGGGGATTGGGAGGTGGACGAACGGCTGCAGATTCTACCGCAGCGAATAACGCCTTCGGTAATACTAAAGACCTGGCCGTAGTGGCAGGATCCAAGTACACCCATAATTTTAAGAACCGGGATGTGATCACCTCCGGCTTGGAATACCAGTTAAATGATACCGAGGATGCCATCCCGGGTTACAACCGCTTGGTGGATCAGAAAGTGAACAGCTACGGGCTGTATACACAGTATGAGTGGAAACCGGTTCAGGAGTTCACAGCATTGGTCGGGGCACGTTTGGATCACGTAGATGTCGATGGGTTTTATACCATACAGGATGTGAACCGTTCATCCCAGGTGAAAGAAACAGTGTTGAGTCCACGACTGACCATCCTTTATAATATTTCCGAGTCACTACAGTTCAGGGGTGGTTATGCCCGCGGCTTCAGGGCGCCACAAGCTTTTAACGAGGATCTTCATATTTCTTCAGTAGGAGGGGAGCAGCGTTTCGTGATCTTGTCAGATAACCTGGAAAATGAATATTCCAATGCCTATACCGCCTCCTTGAATTTTACCCGGGATTTTAAAAAAACACAAACTAATTTATTGGTGGAAGGCTTCTATACGACCCTTGAAAATCCTTTCACTATTGTAAGTACGGGAACTTCACTTCCAAACGGTTCTATCCTTGAGGAATCGAGGAATGGTTCAGGGGCATATGTAGCCGGTGCCAATATGGAATTAAGTGTCTCCCCAAGTCCTGCGTTCTTATTTAAAGCCGGGGCTACCGTACAACGCTCCGTATATAAGGAAGAACAATTATTATTCGAGGCAAACGGGAATCTGCCCGGAGAAGAGGATGTTACCCTCAGAGATTTTGCCCGCTCTCCAAACGTATACGGGTTTATGAATGCTAACTGGACCATGAGCGAAGCTGTTCAGTTAGACCTGACAGGAAGCTATACAGGATCTATGATCGTTCCCCATGTGGTGAGCGAAAGCGGATTCCTCGCCCTGGAGGAGTCTGAAGACTTTTTAGACCTGACTACCAAAGTGACCTATCATTTTGACCTGGCAGAAAATTTCCATGTAGAACTGAGCGGTGGAGTTCAGAACCTCTTTGATAGTTACCAGGATGATTTTGACTCAGGTCCCTTAAGGGACTCAGATTATATCTATGGGCCTAATAGACCCAGGACTGTATTCGTCGGGTTAAAGATTGGAGATTTTTAAAGAATGATCCTATGAAGAAAATAGCTTTATTAATCGCATTGTGGGTGGCAGCAATTACCGTTGTAAATGCCCAGCATGATGAAGAAATACAATGGAAAAGTTGGTCAGAGCTGGAAGAAGCTTTACGAAATGACCCCAAGCCCGTATTCTTATTCTTCCATGCCGATTGGTGCGTCTATTGTAAGAAAATGGACCGGGAGATCTTCACCAAAACTTCGGTTATCAGGAAAATCAATAAAGAGTATTACGCCCTGAGGATGGATGTTGAGAGCAGGGATACCATAACTTTTGATGGCCTCACCTTCGTAAACAAGCAATCCC
>JABDLH010000123.1 GCA_013003145.1 Flavobacteriaceae bacterium
ATCCATACTTCTTAATGTATTCCTGATCTCCCAGCTCAGGAAGTTCCAGGTAGTCCCCTACGATCCTGTTATAGATATCCGGGTAAAATTCTTGCCTGCCATCCCCGGGATAAAAGGTCATTTCACCAAAAATAATACGCCCGGACAGGTTATAAAAATCCACCCTGACAAATGGGAAGTCTCCCGCCAGTTTTTCGGCCAATTCAAACATCTTTTCAACATTGAGAGGTGGTTCAATAGTTTCCTTGGAAACCCTACCCACCCCCTTGGAGAATGGCATCAGGTTCCATTGCCGATCAAAAAAGTATTTATGATGATCTCCCCCACGGTCCCGGTCTACCTGCATAAACCTGGCCTTACCGCCAAAGCAGTAGATCTTATAATCATTCAAGACACTTTTGCCGGGTTCTTCCAGGAATTCTTCGGCCACAATATAGGGGGTACTATCCTTATAAGCCCATTCCAATCCTCCCCTGTAGTATTGATTCCGGAAAAACCACTTATGAAATAAGTAGCGCGCCTTGTGATAATTAAGCTTGGATTTCTCGGCGACGATGAGGTTAAAACCATAACCGTGGGCCGCTTTTAAAACAAAACGATCCGGAAGGGCATCCAGGTCCACATCTGTCGCTTTTTTGTAGACAGCGAGCAGTCCATTGAGATATTCAGGCCCTATTTTTTCGCGGACATATTCCCTGACCTCGTATTTATTGACTAGCCGGTTAAGGATCTTAGGCCGGTAATACACTTTTAACCATTGTACCTTTTCATTGAATTCCTTGGGATCGTCGAGGTCCAGTTTCTTCCCCGTGTAGTACTCGTAATAGATCTTTACGTAAAGATGCTGGGGGAGGAACTTCAGTTTTTTAAGTAGGCCGTATAAGAGTTTTTTCAGCATGTATTGTTTTAAAAACAAAGCGGATGCAAAGATAAACAATAAGACTTTCATATTTTTGGCAGGAATTAACAACTTTAAAATGGATGGATTAAGCATCTCGGTGATCATAAGCACCTACAATGCAGAAGAATGGCTGGAAAAAGTGCTCTGGGGTTTTAATTGCCAGACATTTAGAAATTTTGAGGTTGTTATCGCCGATGATGGATCGGGACCCAAGACCCGCGAGCTCCTTGAAAGAATGAAGAAGGAGGTGTTTTATCCCATTATCCATGTCTGGCAGGAAGACGATGGTTTCCAGAAATCCAGGATTCTTAACAAGTCGGTTGTAGCTTGCAACACAGACTATATAATCATGACCGATGGTGATTGTATCCCGCGTGAAGATTTTGTCGAGGTACACTATATCAATAAGGAAAAAGGGTATTTCATCTCGGGAGGCTATTATATGTTGCCGATGAATATATCCAAGCTGATCACTAAGGAGGATATAGAACAGCAGAAATGTTTTCACCTACCCTGGTTAAAGGAAAACGGAATCCCTAAAACATTCAAGAACAGCAAACTTTCTTCAAGGGGTATTATTTCCAAGGTATTGAATACCATTACGCCGACCAATGCAAGTTGGAACGGGCACAATGCCTCAGGTTGGAAAAAAGATATTTTAAATGTGAACGGGTTTGATGAACGTATGCAATACGGGGGGCAGGACAGGGAACTGGGGGAACGTCTCTTCAATTTCGGGATCAAATCCAAACAGCTGAGATACAGCGCCGTTTGTGTTCACCTGGATCATAAAAGAGGGTATAAGACCAAGGAATCTATAGACAAGAATATGTCTATTCGGAAAAAAACAAAAAAGGAAAAAAGAGTGTGGACACACTACGGCATAACCAAGTAATAGGTGAGCTCGTTCTTTTTCTCCAATTTCTTCAGTTCACGGTAGCGCTCCAGGTCTCCAAGGGCGTTCAGGTAACAGATCGTCAGACCTTTTTTTCCATCGAAGATTCCCAGCCTAAGAATGTAATGGTTGAAGAATTTCCAGGCAGGTTTAAAAATCATGTACATCACATTGTAGGGACTTTCCCTGTAGAAATCCTCTTTGGCCTTCAGCCTGCCGTAAGACAGCATTTTAGCCTTGTAGTCTTCGTAGTTCTTGTAGCAGTAGTGAGTAAGTTTTTCTTTTAAAATTCCCGATTTTCCACTAACATCCAGGGTTTCATGAACGATCTTTTTGTCAGAAAAGCTCACTTTACTTTTACGGAACAAACGGTAATTTTTATCGGTCTGCCAGCCACTGAAATTCAAAGGACCATCCTGGAACATGAATTTTCGATAGAACCAGTAGGCCACACAGTCCGTATTGCTATTCACAGTAGCAATTATCTCTTCCTTAAGTGGCTCTGAGACTACTTCATCTGCATCCACAAACAGGACCCAGTCATGGGAAGCCTGTTTAAGGGTATAGGACTTCTGCAGGGTGAAATTGGTGAAAGGGTGTTGAATGACTTTCACTTTAGGGTGAGCGCTAAGGTATTCGAAAGTGCCATCCGTACTGAACGAATCTACCACAATGATCTCATCTGCAAAGCTCACAGAATCAATGCATTTTTCTATGTAACCCATCTCGTTATACGTAATGATGAGGGCTGAAATTTTCTCTTTGTTATTACTCATAAGTTGACATAAGTAGGTAGTCTCTTCTTAAAGACGTACAAAACTATAACTTATTAAAAGAGAAAATAGTATTTTTTGTTTAAAAAAGTTCTGGGATCAGACCGCGACGTTATACTCCCTTAGTGCATCGTTCAAGGAAGTTTTCTTGTTCGTACTTTCCTTTCTTTGACCGATGATCAGGGCACAGGGTACCTGGAAATTCCCTGCGGGGAATTCCTTGGTATAGCTTCCCGGGATGACAACAGATCTAGCCGGTACAATACCTTTGTATTCCCTGGCTTCTCTACCGGTCACATCAATAATCTTGGTGGATCCTGTAAGGACTACATTGGCGCCCAGTACAGCCTCAGTTTCTACCCGTACACCTTCGACAACAATACATCGACTCCCGATAAAGGCATTGTCCTCAATGATGACAGGCGAAGCTTGCAAAGGCTCTAAAACACCGCCAATGCCTACACCGCCACTCAGGTGTACATTTTTGCCAATCTGCGCACAACTACCCACTGTTGCCCAGGTGTCCACCATGGTACCGGTATCTACGTACGCACCTATATTCACATAGCTCGGCATAAGGATGGTTCCCGGTGCAATATAAGCGCCATGCCGGGCAACGGCATTAGGAACAACGCGAATTCCTTTGGCTTCATACCCCTTCTTAAGCGGTATCTTATCGTGGTATTCAAAAATACCTGCTTCCAGGGTCTCCATTTTCTGGATAGGGAAATACAGTACTACAGCTTTTTTCACCCATTCATTGATCTGCCATCCTTGTTCCGTAGGGGCTGCACACCTTAAAGTGCCTTCGTCAATAAGCCGAATGACCTCGCGAATACTGTCCTGGGTTTCCTGTTGCTTTAATAACTCACGGTTTTCCCATGCCTTCTCAATGCGTTGCTGTAGTTCCTGCATAGCTGTTAAAATTTCTGCAAATATAGGTGCTGTGGCCCTAATTCATAGGCTAATTTTACAGCTGTAACAATTAAACCGCTATTTTTGCCAAAAATATGGGAAGGATACTCGCAATAGATTACGGAAAGGTCAGAACAGGGATAGCAGTAACGGATGAAATGCAGTTGATAGCGTCCGGATTAACTACTGTTCCGACCAAAGAGTTACTCGATTTTCTTAAGCAGTATGTTCAGGAAGAAAAAGTTAGCCAGATCGTGGTTGGAGAGCCCAGGCAGATGGACAATACCCCTTCTGAATCCGAGGCCCTGATACAGCCATTCCTTAAACAATTAAAGGAACAATTACCCGGAATACCGGTGGACCGGCAGGACGAGCGATTCACCTCTAAAATGGCAGCACAGTCTATGATAGACAGTGGAGCCAAGAAGAAACATCGCAGGAAAAAAGAATTACTGGACGAGATCAGTGCTACGATAATCCTGCAAGCTTATATGGATCGATTTTAGGAGGTAATCTTCCCGATCAAATTTTAAAATTATATGGTTTTTCCGGTTCAGGAAGGACATAGTTATTTAAATAGCGTTTAGAATGATTTTACCGATTATCGCATACGGAGACCCTGTACTTAGAAAGGTGGGGGAGGAGATAGACCAGGAATATCCCAAGCTGGAAGAACTGATAGAGAATATGTGGGAAACCATGTACCATGCCAATGGGGTTGGTCTTGCGGCTCCCCAGATCGGCTTACCTATCCGCTTATTCTTAGTAGATGCATCTCCTTTCGCCGAAGATGACGAACTGTCTGAAGAGGAAAGAGCACAATTAGAGGGTTTTAAGAAGGTCTTTATCAATGCAGAGATCTTGGAGGAGGATGGAGATCCTTGGGCTTTTAACGAAGGATGCCTGAGTATACCCGAAATACGGGAGGATGTGCAGCGCAATGAACAGATTACCATCCGGTATATGGATGAGAATTTTAAGCAATTCGAGGAAACTTTTGACGGTCTGCTGGCGAGGGTGATCCAGCATGAATACGACCATATTGAAGGGATCCTATTTACCGATAAATTATCGTCGCTTAAAAAACGCCTCCTAAAAGGAAAGCTCAGTAATATTTCAAAAGGGAAGGTCAACGTAGATTATCGTATGCGATTCCCGGAGTTGAAAAAAGCGCGATAACGGATATAATTATCCAGACAAAATTTTAATCTTTGCCCCCTATTTTAAAAAGCCTATGAGTTTAGAAAAGATATTATCGATCGGAGGACGTCCGGGATTGTATAAATTACTGACCCAGACCAGGACAGGTTTTGTTGCAGAATCGCTACAAGACGGAAAGAAGATCACCGTTGGGATGACTAATAATGTAAGTGTGTTGTCAGAGATCGCTATCTATACCCTGGAAGAAGAACTGCCATTGAGAGCAGTGTTCCAAAAGATCAAAGAAAAGGAAAACGGCGAAAAAACAAGTGTAAAGCACAAGGACGATAAGATAAAACTAGAGGAATATTTTTTTGAAGTTCTCCCTAACTACGATGAGGACAGGGTATATGCCAGTGATATCAAAAAAGTAGTACAGTGGTACAACCTCCTTCACGATAATGGGATCACGGATTTCAGTGAACCCGAAGAAGAAAAATCTTCAGAAGAAAAAGAATAAAAAAAAGCCTTCAATTTGAAGGCTTTTTTTGTGGCTCCACTTAAGGTGAAGTGTTTTTAATAAATTCGGCTACGTCTTCCTTGAATTTAGCCAGGGAAGCTGGGTGGGTATACATCATGTGCCCGGCCTCGTAGTACTTCATCTCTATATTATTTTTGATCTCTTCTTTAAGCCCCAGGTGGTTTATGCTGTGTTCCACACCGTAGAACACGGTCGCAAGGTCATAGATACCATTGAGCACCAGCACTTTCATATTCGGATCCCTGGACATGGCCTGTGCCATATCTATCCCGGTATTTATAGCAGCTTGTGTGCCCCAGCGCGAGTTGCCTTCGTGCTTCCAATCCCATTTAAAACCTTTCCTTCTTCCTGCAGTAATCGAATAGTTTAATTCCTTGTCTACCTTAAGGTCTCCGTAAAAGTAATCCAGGAATCCGGCAATATAGGCCGGGGAAATAGCCAGGCTCTGTGGGTCATGATCTCCTTCTTGTGCAAGCAGATCCTGGTTAATACCGACGAAACGGGAATCGAGTCGACCTACTAACTCTCCCTCATCCCTCAATAGTTCTGCAAAGAATTCGCTGGCGGTAACACGAAGGTCGGCCTTCAACCAGAATTCTGTACTGGTACCTGTATACCGACCTAGTTTTTCAGCAATATCGCGCTTGTTTTCCGACTCAATCTGATCGCCTTGAAATAGGGCTGTGGTGTATTCCTGTTCCGTAAAATCCCTTATTTCATCCAGGAAGGTGAATACATCCTCCTCTTTATCCGGAATCTTATCATGGTACCAGGCCGTAGCGGCATAGGTGGGTAGGTGAACAATATAGGGCAGGTCGTCCCCCGGGGGGAAAATCAGGGTTCTCAGGTCAAATACTGCTGAAACCATGATTACGCCGTTCATCGCAATACCCTGGCTCAATAGTTTATTCATAAGCCCGGCATTCCTGAAAGTTCCATAGCTTTCCCCCAGGAGATACTTAGGACTGTTCATCCTGTCATATTCGATCAGGAACTGGGTTATAAAGAGTGACAGGCTTCTAATGTCCTGGTCTACTCCCCAGAAATCTTCAAATTTAGCGTTGCCAACAGGAATACTCAATCCTGTTCCCACCGGGTCTATCATCACAAGATCTGCAACATCCAGTATAGAATGGTTGTTATTGACTACACGGTAAGGAGCGGCCGGTGTGGGTTCCGGGTCTTCTACCACGATGCGCTTAGGGCCAAGTACGCCCATATGTAACCAGAAAGATGAGGATCCGGGACCGCCGTTAAAGGCAAAGACTACCGGCCTCCTCCGGGTAGCTACCCCACGCCTGGTGTCCCTGGCGTAATAGGTGAAACCCATCAGGGCAATGGGTTTATTGTTTTCATCCCTCACCTTGAAGGTACCCGCTTTTGCGGTAAGAAAGATTGTGCTTCCACCTATATTTACCTGTTGAATAGTGGTAGCTACTTTAGCTTCCGGAATAGTATCTTTAGACTCCTGTGCGCGCAGAGAGTAGCATACGAAAACAAGACATAGGGCTAAAATGTTGTACTTGTTATTCATCTTCTGTCTCTTTAGGGGTTAGCTCCAGTTCTCCTAATTCCCAGTCCACCTTATCAGAGGGATAGTAAGCAATATTCGTTCTTTGTAAATACGGCAATTGCCTGGCGAGGCGATTGCTGTAATCTTCCCAGTTGCGATTTTCATCCGGGGTCCAACCCAGTTCTGCGAACCCAATAGCTCTTGGAAATGCGAGGTATTCCAGTTCTTCGCTGTTGCTGATGGTCTCTGACCAGAGCGGTGCTTCTATTCCCAGGATATGTTCCCTGGGAATATTGGCAGAGTAGGTAACCGGGCTCCAGGTGTAGGCGCTGTCTACCGGGATGTAAGCAGCCCAGTGAAGACCGTGTTTAGAGGAAGGATCGTACTGCATGTCCAGGTAGGCTTTTTTGGCTGGGGACATGATCACCTTTAATCCTTTTTTAACCGCCTCAGTGGCATTTTCTTCACTAGCCCAGAATTGAGCAATACTGTTCTTGCTAACATTAGCCGTGGCGATCTCATCCCATCCTATCATGGTCTTACCGTGTTTTTCAACGATCTTCTCCACTTTTTCTATGAAGTAAACATAGTCGTTCTTTTTAGTGGCATGACTTTCATCTCCCCCGATATGGATATAGGGCCCCGGGGTCATAGTGACCAGCTCTGCAATGACTTCGTCTATAAATTTATATACATTTTCCTTACGGGTATCCCAGGTGCTGAACCCCACCTTGGTGCCCTCGTATAATTCCGGTTTTTTTCCATTACCATTGAGTTCGGGATAGGCAACAGAGGCGGCATTGGTATGTCCCGGCATATCTATTTCCGGAACTACGGTGATATAATGCTTTGCGGCATATTCTACAAGCTCCATATATTCTTCCTGTGTATAAAACCCTCCGGACTCACCACCTACCTCAGTTTGACCGCCTACCTCGGTAAGTTTTGGCCAGGATTTTATCTCAATTCTCCAACCCTGGTCATCCGTCAGGTGTATATGAAAGGTGTTATACTTGTAATAGGCCAGGGCGTCTATGTATTTCTTTACTTCATCCACCGTAAAGAAGTGGCGGGCGACATCTAACATGGCCCCCCTGTACTCCAGTGAAGGCTTATCCCTGATCAATCCGGTTGGTATGGGCCAGATCGGGTGTTCTGCCAGGGTGTCGTTGGCGTAATTAGGAAGAAGTTGCCTTATGGTCTGTACACCCCTGAAGGCTCCTTCCGGGGTATGTGCCTCGAGCAGGATAGAATCCCGGCTGATTTTCAATTTGTAAGCCTCGGGACTGTCATAGAGCGTATCTTCAGACTTCACTATGAATATTCCGCGCTTGGTAATTAAGGGTTCGGTAGGTTTCAGGGGAATTTCCAGCGATGTAACGTCTGCAATCTTTTCAGAAAGAAAGCGTCCAACTTCCCGGAATTCCACGGGATCGTTGTCGATGAAAAGAACCGTGTTCTTATCCAGGCCAAAAGCATCTTGGGTAGCTTCCATGTGCAGTGGTTTCGGTATCAGTGCTGCCTGTTCAAGATCTGTCGGCGGGTAGGTAATTCCTTTCTCTTCCTCTGAATTACAGGAGAGATGAATAGAGAGCCCTACTAATAAGATCAGGGATCGGAAAAGGATGAGATTCTTCATTGATGGAATTTTGGTTTAATTAATGTAAATGATTCTTTAAAACGTCGTACCAGATTTGATAGCCTTCATCCGTCATATGAAGACCGTCTTCAAGAAATATGTCGGCACGAACTTGGCTGTCCTCTCGAATCATAGGATCCCAGATATTGACATAGGTTAATTGCGTATCTCTTTTACAAAGTCTTTTAAATTTTCTGTTCAGACGCTTAAATCGATTTTTAAGGTGCCATCGGGATGGGCTGGGTTTTGCTGCGATCAGCAAAACCTGGACACTGTCGTGCTCTTTTTGGATCGATGCTATAAGCTGCTGCATTTGTCGCCTTATAATCTTAGGTTTAATGTTATCATTAAGGTCGTTATCCCCTTCATAAATGATTACTTTTTTTGGTTGATACCGGGATATAAGATCTTGGGAAAAGTGGCTCAGGTCAGCAGTCATGGAACCTCCGAACCCGGAATTGACGACCTGGTACTGTGGGAATAATTCCGGTAATTCCTTCCAAAGCCGTATACTGGAACTTCCGGTGAATACAACAGTGGGGAGATCCGGCGTCCAGATCGAATCATATCGCTTTACTATAGTATTAACTTCCTCCTGGAAAGGATGCTGTTGCTGGGCTGAGATCAACTGAACAGCTAGCAGGCATAAAAATAAAAGTGATTTCTTCATGACTTATGTTATTGCTTTATCCTGGTGGTCAGTTCTTCGGCCAGCATCCAGTCATAGACCCTCGCTATCCAGTCATCGGAGGGTAGTCCCTGGCTTTTCATCCCAAATCCGTGTCCGCCTCTGGAATACATATGGAGCCCTGCAGACAGGCTGGAATTCAACCATGATGAATATAGCTCTACACTGCCCGGTGCAAGTAGTAAAGGGTCGTCAGAAGCACAGATGACCAGCATTGGTGGTGCGTTTTCCGGAGGGTCCTGTACCGGCATGGCTGTGGTCCAGGGGTACACCGGGACCAGGAAATCCGGGCGGTTAGATTCGTCGTAGGAGTAGGCGACTCCCATTGAGACAGCACCACCGGCAGAAAACCCCATAAACCCGATTTTGTCCGGGTCAATACCATAAACTGTGGCGTTTTTCCTGGCATAAGAGATCGCATTCAGTCCGTCTTTTACCGAATACGGGATCACCGCAGAGACATTCTCCATGATCTCTGCAGGATTAGATTGTGAAGCGATGGTGATCTCTTTAACACCATCTTCACCCGTTGGAACTAGTCGATATTTCAGAATAAATGCGGTTATCCCTCTCTCATTGAGCCACTCGGCCACCATCCTTCCTTCGCTCTCAATACTCAGGGCGTACAAGCCACCACCGGGGGCAATGATAACTGAGGTGCCGTTAGGATTGTCCGGTCGGAAAACTTCCATCCGGGGGATAGACACGTTTGTTGTCACCTGGTTATCCCAGATCTGGGAAAAGTATTCTTTTTCACTACCGGACCAACTGATGGCAGACGCTTTTTCAAATGGCAGGTCAATAACCTCCTGTGCGGCTATAAAAAGCGGAAAACAGCTTATAAGGAATAAAGTCAGTTTTTTCATTTTTTTGGTTCTGGGTTGGTTGTATTGTTATTGTGTCCGGGTCAGGATGCCTGCTGTAGTTCCGGGTATTCATATGGTTCTGATATTCCGGGTATATTTCCCGCATACTCTTTGCCCCTAAGCCTGCGTACTGTATGAGCCTGGAGGGAGTCCGCAGGGAAACTACTGATCATTTCTGACAGGCCTTTCTGATCAACCGGATCTTTAATGGGGCTCAACCAGTCATCTTCCATACCTTCCGGAATAATGAAAGGCATCCTCGGCCCGGCGAGTTTGGGGTTATTGTGTATTTGTGCCAGTAGTGGATTACCTACTGTGGTCACTATACTAAAGGTGGTCAGGTATTCTCCGGATTCACGATCCGACCAAGTATTCCAAAGTCCGGCAAAAGCCATGGGTTCCCCGTTTTTTAATGAAATAAAATACGGGTAGGTCTTTCCTTTATAATGATGATGTTCATAGAATCCGTCTACATAGATGAGACAGCGGTGCTCTTTGGCCGCATCACGGAAGGCCGGTTTTTCAAAAATGGTCTCTCCCCGTGCATTGAGGGTGTTATTCCAAAATTTCTGTTGTTGCTGCCTGTCCTTCACCCAGTGTGGTACCAATCCCCACTGTGCTACTA
>JABDLH010000169.1 GCA_013003145.1 Flavobacteriaceae bacterium
GCCCTTAACCTTACCAACCCGCTGATACCAAAGAATCTTATCGGTTTTGCTACCCGGCAATCTGTAATCCTAGAATTTGCCCCAACCTTTACTTCCATCATTATGGCCGGAAAGGTGGGCTCATATATCACCTCGAGTATAGGGACAATGCGTGTTACCGAACAGATCGATGCCCTGGAAGTTATGGGGGTAAACGCATTGAATTACCTGGTATTCCCGAAGATCATCGCTATGCTCTTTTATCCCTTTGCAGTAGCCATCGCCATGTATGTAGGTGTCTTTGGAGGATACCTCGCCAATATTGCAGGCGGGTACAGTTCCAGCGGAGATTTCATCGAAGGTCTTCAAATGGATTTTATCCCCTACCATGTCACTTATTCTTTTATTAAAACTTCGGTTTTTGCCTTTATTATTGCAACGATCCCATCCTTTCATGGTTTTTATATGACCGGGGGGGCCTTAGATGTAGGGAAAGCCAGTACCACCGCTTTTGTATGGACCAGCGTGGTGATCATCATCAGTAATTTTATACTCACTCAACTCCTTTTAGGCTAATGATAGAAGTAGACAACTTACATAAATCTTTCGGAAAAACCCACGTACTCAAGGGCATCACTACCAGTTTTGAAAAAGGAAAGACCAACCTGATTATCGGTCAGAGCGGCTCGGGTAAAACGGTGTTCATCAAGTGCCTGCTGGGTCTGTTAAACCCGGAAGAAGGAACCATATCTTACGAGGGCAAGATCTACTCTAAACTTTCGGGAGATGAACGCAGAGACCTTCGGCAGGAAATGGGAATGGTCTTCCAGGGTAGCGCCTTGTTTGATTCCCTGACAGTAGAAGGCAACGTGATGTTTCCCCTAGAAATGTTTACTAAGCAGTCCTATGCCGAAATGAAAGAGCGGGTAGATTTCGTTTTAAACAGGGTTAACCTGGTAGATGCCCACGACCGTTACCCCGCTGAGATTTCCGGTGGAATGCAAAAGCGGGTAGCCATTGCCCGCGCCATAGTCATGAACCCTAAGTACCTTTTCTGTGATGAACCCAATTCCGGTTTAGATCCCAAAACAGCTATATTAATAGACAACCTGATACAGGAGATCACCCAGGAATACCAGATCACGACAGTGATCAACACCCACGATATGAACTCTGTTATGGAGATCGGCGAAAAGATCGTATTCCTCAAGAACGGCAAAAAGGAATGGGAAGGATCTAATAAGGAGATCTTTAAAACAGACAATGAAGCGGTGACTAATTTTGTCTACTCCTCGGATCTCTTTAAGAAAGTCAGGCAGATGTATATAGAAGAAAGAAACTAATTAGTCTCTCGGCAGCTGTTTAACCTGTATCCTTTTATCATTTAACCGTAGCTTAAGCCATTCGTTCAGTTTTTTACTTTCAGCTTCCACCTTCTCACTGGCAGCGGTATCTTTCCATCTTAGTTCGAACACAGGAATGGTATCCTGCTTTTCAAAATTGGTCATGATGGTATAGGCGAACCCAATACCCGCCAGGTCATCATAATTTGCCCTGGCTTCTGCACTGATCTGGTTAAAGGGAATCTGCCCTGCAGTCATCTTACTTAAACTGGCTACTTCTTCCTCCAAAATCCTGATGCGTTCATCTTTGTTCAGTAATTCTGCTTTTTTAGACTCGTACAGCTCATTCACGTAGTTAAACTTCTCTTCAGAATCATCACGCCCGCCCTGGACTATTTTCAGGTCAGTATTCTTCAGCCTGGAATACTGATTCTTTTGCACCCTCCAGGTATCGATCACGTTATCCGGGATCACTTCGTTCCCCATAGTTACCAACTCTATGGTCGAATCACCGTCATCCCTGTAATTTATCTCGGTAAGGTTATCCATGTAACGGCCGGGGCCTTTGAATTGGTAGACAGCGATAGTCTCTCCTATCAGTTGCTTGGCCTGTATCATATACCTGGATTCTTCAAAGACCTTATAAAAGGTGTACCCGGCGGGTATCATGACAAGCACCGCTACGACCGAAGCCACCCGGGCTATAAATCTCCGCCTTTTGGAATTGGCATAGCGCACCATGGGAAACTGCAATAATTTCAGAACCAGGAAAGTCGCCAGGGCAATAAAAATGGTATTGATGATAAACAGGTACATAGCGCCCCCGGCATAAGATATGTTGCCAATTGCCAACCCAAAGCCCACTGTACAAAGCGGCGGCATAAGTGCGGTAGCAATAGCCACCCCGAAGATCACACTGGCAATCGTCCCTTTTTTAGCCCTGGCAATAACGAGTGCAAGACCGCCAAAAAAAGCGATGAGTACATCCCTGATATCCGGAGCTGTCCGGGCAAGGAGCTCTGAACTTTCATCCCTCAGGGGAAAAAGAACAAAAAATAGATAGGCTGTCAACACACTTAAAAATACCATGACGGCAAAATTCTTCAGGGACCGGCGCAGCGTATCAATATCATTGATCGCAATAGACATCCCGATACCCAGGATAGGGCCCATCAGTGGTGAAATTAACATGGCCCCGATCACCACTGCAGTAGAATTGGCGTTCAAGCCAACGGATGCAATAAAAATGGAACAGACTAAAATCCAGGAGGTGTGCCCTTTAAAAGGAATATCCGCAATAATGGCTTCCATTGTAGCCTCCCGATCCGTGTTCTGGCGAATGTCCAGTAATTCTTCTAAGAAGTGCTTAATACTACCAAGGAGACCTTTAAAGTCCTTTTTAACTTCTTCTGCACTCCCTTCATCCTTGCTGGTAGGGGTGATTTGATCCTGGTCTAATTTCTGGCTCATGGCTATATATATTGATCGCCGAAAGTGCTCTTTACCTTAGCAACTACTTCCTTGATATGTTGTTCTTTTTGTTTTGGATAGATCAGGAGCACCTCTTTCTTATCCACAATGATGTAATCATTAATTCCGTCTAATACCACCAGCTTTCCCTCTTCGGTTCGGATCATATTTCCCGAAGCATTCTCGGTGAGCAGAGTACCATTTACTATAGCATTATCCCCGGCATTGTCATGCATTTTATCATAAAGTGAACCCCATGTCCCAAGGTCATTCCAGTCAAAAGCAGCAGGTAATACATAGATCTTGTCCGATTTCTCCAGGATAGCGTAGTCAATAGAGATATTATCTGCCTTAGGATAATACTCCTCTATAAAACCGGCCTCCTTATCGGTATTATAAAGTTCCTGCCCTTTTTTAAATAAGGAATAGGTTTCAGGCTGATGGTTTTTAAATGCACTGATGATGGTCTCTACCCCCCACATGAATATACCGGCGTTCCACAAGAAATTCCCTTGTTCTAAAAAAGACTTGGCTGTTTCGTAATCGGGCTTTTCCCGGAATTGAACCACGCTTTTTAGTCCAGAACCTTCCCCTTGCTTATCAAATTCGATATAGCCAAATCCGGTATTGGGAAAGGTAGGTTTTATACCTAAGGTACATAGGGCATTTTCTTCCTGGCACCGACTAAAACACTGTTTAACATCCTCTTCAAATGCCGCCTCATCTTCGATCCAGTGATCACTGGGAGCTACGATCATGGTGGCATCCGGGTTTATCTTCTGAATCTTTAAGGCTGCGTATAAGATACAGGGAGCGGTGTTTCTCATGGCCGGCTCTAAGACCACCTGGTCTTCGTTAAGCATGGGTAATTGTTCCAATACAAGGGACAAATATCTTTGGTTTGTTAAGATCAGGATATTTTCTGTCGGTATAAATTTTGACAGTCGTTGCACCGTCTTTTGGATAAGGGTCTGTCCGGATCCCAGCATATCGTGGAATTGTTTCGGGTTCTCAGAAGTACTGAGTGGCCAGAATCTTGATCCGACGCCTCCCGCCATTACTACGGCGTAATAATTCTTATTCATGGTTGTTGTTTTATTATCAAGAGGAATATTCAAACTACAGCTGTTTAACCGGGACCTGTCAAGCTTGTAGTTCGTATACTTAGCTCGATCAATCGGTTTTTAGTAATTCTACTTCCGCATTGGGTTGAAATAGGTACACTTTGCCGGTAGCCATCTCTATACATTCGTAGCGCTTAACTCTCCTGTTTCCTTTTTTAAAGATTTTGCCATTGTAAATACTGAAAACACTTCCAATAGGCAATTCAAATATAAAGCTCTTATCGTTTGGTTCATCATAAGACATCAATGCAATCGAAAGATTGGCGTCTGTTCCACTACTGGCCTTAGGATTCCTAAAATGCGTGGCGAGTAACGGGAGAAGTTTTGAGGGGAATACTTCCGGCCGTATAAAGGGTACCATGAGCAACTGAAAGGTTTTTTTCCATTCCACTCCATGGGGTTTGATCTGCCTCCCGAATTTTTCAAATGCCACTAGATGAGCAATCTCGTGTACCAAGGTGATCAAAAACCTATATTTATTAGAACTGGCATTGACGGTGATAAGATGCTGACCCCCGGGCAGACGCCGGTAATCGCCATGACGGGTGACCCGTTGATCGACCACCTTTAAGTGGACTTCATACTTCTTGATCAATTCGAAACAAGGAACTACCGCGGCCGGTGGAAGATAGCGTTGTAAAGTATTGTTCATCAGCTCAAAAATAGTATAAATCTCTTATGGCACAAGTAGCCCGATTTTCATGGTATGTTGAGGATTGGCGACTCCGGCCTGCCTTAGTGATTAAGGCGTTGAATTACTGACCTGTAATACCTTGCCATTGTAGAACTTCTGACCATTGAGTGCAAAATCGGCAATATAATTCGCCATTTCCTCTGCAGTGGTCGGTGCCTGGTATCCCGGGAAGGCCGCTTCGAGCATTTCGGTCTGCACTGCTCCCAGGGCCAGGGCATTGAATGAAGGTCCGTTCTCTTTAAATTCTTCGGCCAGCAGTTCGGTCAACGTGATGACTGCACCTTTACTGCTACTATAAGCCGCCAGTCCTGGAAATTTACTACTGCCCTGTATGCCTCCCATGGAACTAATGGTAAGTACATGCCCATCGGAATTCATATAAGGCAATACCACTTGTGTTAGCGCTGCAAGACCAAACACGTTTACATCGTATACTTGTTTAAAATCCTCCATACTAGTCTCCATGAAGGGTTTGTTGACCAAGTAGCCTGCATTGTGAATCAATATATCCACAACAGCCCATTCTCCCTTTAAGGAAGCCTTCAATCCCTCCAACTCATCAGTTTTACAGATATCCATGGATAAAGCAGTGATCCTGGAATTGTTCAGTTGTTTTATCGGTTCATCGTTCCTGGAAAGCGCAAGCACATTATGCCCGCTTTCAGCAAGCTGCTTAGCCAACTGAAATCCTATTCCCCGGCTACTGCCTGTAACTATTACATTCGCCATTAATTGTATTTTATTTCTCGATCTTCAGCGTTCGCAATACTTTCCACCACGGGGATCATCCTATTAATCACTTCAGCCATATAGGCGGGATGCATAGCGGAAGCTTCGTCCCCAACCTTGTGGTAATGATCAAAATTGGTGAAATCAAAACTGCTGAACGTCTGCGAAGGCACATTAAATGCTTCGTGAAATGGTAAATTATCTGATCGCCGGAACAGGTTATAGGATTCTGCCTGAGGCAGGAATCCGACCAGTTTTTCACCGGCATACCGGTTCGCTACATCCGCCAGGTTAGACAAGTTGTAACCGGTAAGGTAAAGCAAATGGTCTTTCCCATTCATTGGAACACCGATCATCTCGTAATTCAGCATTACATACAGGTCAAGATCTTCTGACTGAAGTTTTTCCGCCAGGTGTTCAGCCCCCAATAATCCTTTTTCCTCTGCGCTAAAAAGTGCAAATATCAAACTCCGTTTATTGGTACGTGATCTTCCAAAATAGCGAGCCAGCTCCATAACTGCCACCGTACCCGATGCATTATCATTAGCCCCATTGGCAATAGAGTCTCCCGCAACATCTTTTTGGACCCCGATATGGTCATAATGCGCACCGATGAGAATAAATTCGTTCTTTAAGGAAGGGTCATTCCCCGGAACCATGCCTACAACGTTATGGGTCGGAGTTGGAAAATTAGCAAGGGTATCCCTGTAATCATTAAAATAGGGTGATACCCCATTTTTTTTGAATTCCTCTATTATATAGTCTGCAGCCAGGTCTAATCCGGGAGTACCTGCTTCCCTGCCCCGGAGTTCATCTCCGGCCAGGTAAGAAATTATGCTTTTTGTCCTGGTACTGTCTGTAACAGGGCTTTCTTCAGTCTCTGAACTTCTCTGCACGGTACCACAGGAAGCTAAAAACAATGATCCCCAGAACAGCAGGGTCAATACCGCTGTTCCGGGGATTTTTTTAGATGAGACTTTGCTCATGGTATAAATCATAAAATACTTTATTAAGCTAACATTGTCACCGGGTTCTCCAGGTAGGCACGCAGCGTTTGCAGAAATTGCGCTCCTGTGGCGCCGTCTACGGTGCGATGATCACATGCCAGGGTTACTTTCATAGTACTTCCGACGACGATCTCCCCATTCCTCACCACCGGCTTCTCTACTATTGCACCTACGGAAAGGATTGCAGAGTTGGGTTGATTGATAATTGAAGTGAACTCGAGAATCCCGAACATACCCAGGTTAGATACTGTGAAGGTACTACCTTCCATTTCTGCGGGGGTTAATTTCTTGTTACGGGCTTTCCCAGCAAGATCCTTAACTGCTCCTCCGATTTGGCTCAATGTCATCTGGTCTGTAAACTTCAGTACAGGCACAACTAAACCATCTTCCACAGCTACAGCTACCCCCACGTGTACGTGTTTGTTATAAAGGGTAGTATCCCCTTTCCAGGTAGTGTTTACCTGCGGATGTTTTTTAAGTGCCATAGCACACGCTTTCACCACCATGTCATTAAAAGAAACCTTGGTATCCGGAAGGTTATTGATCTGTGCCCTTGAGGCTTTGGCATCATCCATGTTCACCTCTATGGTCAGGTAATAATGCGGAGCAGTGAACTTGGATTCTCCCAATCGCTTGGCGATCACCTTACGCATTTGAGAGTTCTTGATTTCTTCTGTCTGTTCTTCACCCGCGGGTAAGGCCATCGAAACCGCAGGGTCTGAAGGAGCTGCTGCCTTAGCTGCTTGTTCAGGTTGAGCCGCAGGCTTGTAATTCTCTATATCTCTTTTTACAATTCGGCCCTGGTCCCCACTTCCTTTCACCTTGGAAAGATCAATTCCTTTTTCGGCTGCTATTTTTCTCGCCAGGGGGGATACGAATATCCGTTGACCATCCTCCGTTTCCGGAGCGGCAGTTTCTTGTGTAGCAGTTTCCTCAGACGATCTTGATTCCGCCGGTTTTTCAGCAGCGCTTGCTGATTCCTGCTTTTTATCCCCGGAAGGCTTACTGTTCAGTACTGCATCAACATCGGTGCCTTCAGGGCCAATTATGGCCAGGACGTCATCTACAGGAGCAGATTCGCCTTCTCCTATCCCTATATATAATAAGGTGCCGGAGTAGAAAGATTCAAATTCCATGGTAGCCTTATCGGTTTCGATCTCTGCCAGGATATCTCCTTCTTCCACACTGTCTCCTACCTGCTTTAACCAACTTGCCACGGTACCTTCTTCCATGGTATCACTGAGTCTCGGCATTTTTACGACCTCAACACCTTCGGGTATCTCTGTACTGCCGCTGTCACCTGAGGAGTCGCTTTCCTCAGCTTCTGGCTTAGACTCTTCTTTAGTTTCCTCCTTGGTTTCCTCTTTGGTTTCTCCTCCTTTATTAAGCAAGGCCGAAATATCTTCTCCTTCTTCACCAATTATAGCGAGTAAAGAATCTACCGGCGCACCATCTCCTTCAGCGATTCCAATATGCAACAAAGTTCCTTCATGGAAGGATTCAAACTCCATCGTCGCTTTATCGGTCTCTATCTCTGCCAGGATATCACCTTCTTCTACTTTATCTCCAACTTGTTTGAGCCATTTCGCCACGGTTCCTTCTTCCATGGTATCACTCAACCTAGGCATGTTTATTATCTCTGCCATTACTTATAATTTGTGTTGCAAAAATGGATAGTCTTCTTGTTCGTATACGGTATCGTACAGCTGTTCGATTGGAGGATACTCTGAATTATCTGCAAATTCTTCGCATTCCTTCACGAGCTCTTTCACTCGTTTATCAATAGCTTTTATCTCTTCTTCGGTAGCGTATTTCTTATCGAGAATCACTTCTTTCACCTGGCTGATTGGGTCGATCTTCTTGTATTCTTCAACCTCATCCTTAGTTCGGTAATGCTGGGCATCAGACATAGAATGTCCCCTGTAGCGATACGTCTTCATCTCGAGGAAAGTAGGTCCGCCGCCAGAGCGGGCTCTTTCTATCGCCTTACTCATCTCCTGTGCTACGGTCGCTGGATCCATCCCATCAACCGGTCCACATGGCATTTCATATCCCAATCCAAGTTTCCAGATTTCCGTGCTATGCGAAGTTCGAGCTACTGATGTTCCCATGGCATAGCCATTGTTCTCACAGACGAAGACCACGGGCAATTGCCATAGCATGGCCAGGTTAAATGCTTCGTGGAGCGATCCTTGTCTTACAGCTCCATCACCCATATAACAAAGGGTTACCGCATCTCTCTTAAAATACTTATCGGCAAATGCAAGACCGGCACCAAGAGGAATCTGTCCTCCTACAATACCATGCCCACCATAGAAACGATGTTCCTTTGAGAAGATGTGCATAGACCCTCCCATTCCTTTAGAAGTTCCGGTCACTTTACCGTACAATTCGGCCATCACTTTCTTGGGGTCTACCCCCATTCCTATCGGCTGAACGTGGTTCCTGTATGCAGTGATCATCCGGTCCTTAGTCAGGTCCATGGCATGTAATGCACCAGCTAATACAGCTTCCTGTCCGTTGTATAGATGAAGAAAGCCCCTCACCTTCTGTTGTATGTACACCGCTGCTAACTTGTCCTCGAATTTTCTCCAGAACAACATGTCTTCATACCATTTCAGGTAGACTTCCTTGGTAATTTTTTCCATTAATACCGATTGTTTTTAATATTCTTCTCTAAATGAAACTGACCGGACACCCCAATGGGGCCCTGATTTTTGTAGGAGAACAAAAATACACATTAAATCAATAGTGAAAAAGAATTGCTAAAAAAGCTTAAAGCACTTTGAAAACGGTTTGAGTTCCATTTGGAAAATCCTCCTAATCCCTTTCTCCACAATTAGTCCAGGTATGATTTTCCAAAGGCAAGAGGAAGCAGATCCGCGATGGATGAACTCTTGTAAACCTCCCCTGAAGCGCCCATCATCAGGATTTCTATTCCATCATCCTGTCTTTGTTCATATTCCGCTATCGCCTGTCTGCAATTACCGCAAGGTGCAGCAGGAGTATCCACTTCTCTGCGGACAGAGTTAACGCTGATCGCTATAGCCTTTACAGCAATTCCAGGAAAACGTGCCCCGGCATGGAAAATCGCCACCCTTTCCGCGCATAGCCCGGAAGGGTAAGAAGCATTTTCCTGGTTATTCCCAATTACGATCTCTCCGTTGGCTAATAGGACGGCCGCTCCGACCTGGAAGCCGGAATAGGGGGCGTAAGCGTTCTCCCTGGCCAGGACAGCTGTCCGCATTAATTCCTGGTCCAAAACAGCTAATTCCTCCTGGCTGTCATAAATTTCAAGATCAAAAGTTACTTTCTTTTTGTGCATGGTTAAATATACAATTAGCCCGTAATAATAATAAAAAAACCTGCCAAGGGCAGGTTTTATAATTTCTGTGCTGTGAGTTTAAGAAAACTATTCATTAAAGAACTCCTGGCCTAAATTGAAAGTCAGGGAAAACCTAAGCGTATTTTCTAAAGGATTTCGCACTTGCGAGGTTGAAAAAAGATAGGATAGGTCTATCTGAGCTGACTGGTACCTGAAACCAGCACCCAAAGTAAAGAACTGTCTTGAACCTTTTAGTTCACTCTCGTTAAAATATCCTGTTCTGAACATGAATTTCTCTTGAAAAGCATACTCGGCACCTAAAGCCCATGTAAATTCTTTCAACTCTTCACTGAAACCATCCGGAGCATCCCCAAAAGATTTAAAGACACCGTCAAAAAAGCTGATTTCCTGGTATTCTGCGTTATCTTCTGAATCCACATCCCCGTCTCCGTCAAAATCCTGTGGAGTAGGAACCAGAAGCTTATTGAATTCTGTATAGATCCCGATCACGTTATCCTGATCCAGGATAAAGTCAAAGCCTGCACCAAATCCCAGATTGGTAGGAAGAAAATTCTCCTGCCCACCTTCATCGTATTTAATCTTGCCTCCGAGGTTAGAAATATTAAATCCTGCTCTCCACCTACCGTCAAAATTATTATAAGCGATCTCTGGTGATCTGTAAAATCCTGCCACGTCTACTGCAAATGAGCTAGCTGCCTGGGAATCCACTGATCCGTTATCCGGTAATTTAAGGTTAGAACGGATAAACCTACCGGCCACCGCCATGGAAAATGTATTGCTCAGTTTTAATGAATACGACCCGTCAATGGCTAACTCATTGGGTTTTGCCACGGTCCCAGGATCATTCGCAAATTGCCGGAGTTCTATTTCTCCCAGGGTGAAATAACGAAGGCTCGCAGCAAAGGCGCTACGATCATTAAGTTTATTAAAATAGCTTCCACTGAGCAGGGATATATCTGTAGTTATGCTTTCCAGGTAAGGGGTATAACTCAGACCTATACCCATTTTCCTTTCAGCAAAAGCAAATTTGGCAGGGTTCCATTGTTGAGCGAAGGCATCCATAGAGGTTGCAACCCCCATATCCCCCATACCGGCAGACCTGGCATCGGCTGCGATGGTTAGGAATGGTACTGCGGTGGTAATTACTCTATCCTCTTGTGCCGAAACCTTACCGATCACTACCAGTAAAGCAAGCATCCATAATTTTTTCATGTTTGGTATTTCGTATTATAAGCGAGTAAAGTTGTTAATAATAAAGTTTCTACTCAAATTAATTAGATGTATGACACGCTAACGCCGTTTTTAACAATATCTTATACTTTGCAGCCGATTTTTTACAGAACCCCTGTTTTATGGACATTGGGGCACTTTACAGCCTATTAATCCACTATCATTTAATTTTTCCTTCCATCTTAATGGATCATCTGAAAAAATACCCTGTCAACCATACTAGAATAACATTTAGCCCGTTATGACTTTGGATGACGAACCAAAATTTCCTTTCTGTATTCCGGGAAGGGATTAAAACGTCTAAAAGCAAAATAATCTATTGAAATTGTCGTTTTACTAGCCGAAAGCGACTTAATCGGGTTGAGAAGGAATCTAACAGAGCACTTCCCGGTCCTTTTTAAAACTGATAATTAAAGGCTTATCCTTTCAGGATATCCCGGCCAAAAGTCTGATTGACCACTGGCGATTATCACAACATATTAAATTGACTAATAACAGATGAAAAGACAGTTAATCAAAGTTACACTCTCTTGCGTAGTGATTGCAGGAACCCTTACGGCTACAAGTTGTAAGAAATCTTCTTCCTCCAAAAACGTTTCAAGAGCTACGGGCTGGAAGGTCAATGCCAAAGAAGGTGGCTTTCAGTACAACTCGGACTTCAAAGAGCAGGAAACCGCTCCCGGGCTGGTATTTGTAGAAGGCGGAACTTTTACTAAAGGAAAAGTCCAGGACGATGTGATGCACGAGTGGAACAATACTCCCACCCAGCAGCACGTTCAATCGTTCTATATGGATGAGACTGAGGTGACCAACGTGATGTACCTGGAATACCTTGATTACCTGAAAAGTGTATATCCGCCGGAAGATCCTAAATACGCCAACATCTATAAAGGTGCTTTACCGGACACTCTTGTCTGGAGAAACAGGTTGGGTTTCAATGAAACGATGACCAATAATTACCTTCGCCACCCCGCTTATGCAGAATACCCCGTGGTGGGTGTAAACTGGGTACAAGCTGTTCAGTTCGCGGAATGGCGTACAGACCGGGTTAACGAGGCATTGCTGGAAAGAGAAGGATATCTCGCCAGTGACGCAAAATACGCTCCGGTAAACGGAGAAACTGCCGGTACCTTTAGTACCGAGGCATATTTGAATCGTCCTGAAACTACCTATGGTGGTCAGATCGATTCACTCCAGGGAAAAAAACAAAAAGATTCTGTCGCTGTGTACGCAAATCGTAACAGTGGAATCATCATGCCAGAATACAGGCTTCCTACCGAAACAGAATGGGAATATGCCGCCCTGGCCCTTATAGGGAAAAGGGAGTATAATTCTTATCGTGGTCGTAAAAAATATCCATGGGATGGGGAGTATACCAGGAATGGTCAACGTGTTGGACGAGGTGATCAGCTAGCTAATTTTAAACAAGGTGATGGTGACTACGGCGGAATTGCCGGATGGTCTGACGACGGCGCAGATATCACTGCCGAGGTGAAATCTTACAAGCCTAACGATCACGGCTTATACGATATGGCAGGTAACGTGGCCGAATGGGTTGCAGATGTCTATCGCCCGATTGTCGATGACGAGATCAGTGATTTTAACTATTACCGAGGTAACGTTTATATGAAAGCGGCTATCGGAGAAGACGGAAAAGCCGAAGTCCTTTCAGAAAGTATCGTATATGACACCCTCCCGAACGGTAAACTGGTTGCAGTAAACCTTCCAGGAGAAGTAGAAATGGTTCCCGTAGATGAGGATGAAACCTACTTAAGAACCAACTTCTCCAGCAGTGACAACCGCTCCTACAGGGATGGAGATCCAGGATCTTCCAGGTTCTACGATAAGTTTGATGAGGACGATGAAGAAGGAGCCGACAAACTGAGCATGTACAATGCTCCAAAACACAAAGTAGAACGCGATGAAGACGGTAACCTTATCCGTGAATACGATACCTCTAATAGCAGAACTTCTTTGATCAATGACGAAGTAAGAGTTTATAAAGGAGGATCATGGAAAGACCGTGCATATTGGCTAGACCCCGCACAACGTAGGTATCTGCCACAGTACATGGCTACAGATTATATCGGTTTCCGATGTGCCATGTCCAGGGTTGGATCCAAATCAACCGGGAAAAATAAAACCATACGAGGTAAAAAAGCAAGATAAGACAGTTACACTAAAAACTGGGAAAAGCCCCGATCGTTGGATCGGGGCTTTTTTTTATATTTATCCCATGACCACAGAGCATTTATACGAGCACTTCCTGAAATCTTCAGGAGCTTGCACAGATACACGGAATATTTCGGAAAACTGCCTATTCTTCGCCTTGAAAGGTGATAATTTTAATGGTAACAAATTCGCCGGTGAAGCTATAGAACATGGAGCAATGCTCGCGGTTATCGACGAAGCAGAATATCATCAGGAAGGCAACACTATTCTGGTAGATAATGTGCTGGAATCACTGCAACAATTAGGAAGATATCACCGCATACATAGTAAAGCACGAGTTATTGGACTTACCGGTAGTAATGGTAAGACCACGACCAAGGAACTAATGCACTCGGTTTTATCTCAATCCTACCGCGTAATCGCTACCCGGGGCAATTTGAATAATCATATCGGGGTTCCCCTCACCCTTCTTCGAATTAAGAAAGATACGGAGATCGCTATAGTTGAAATGGGAGCTAATCATCAGAAGGAAATAGAGTTTTTATGCAGTCTTGCCGAACCCGATTTTGGTTATATCACGAATTTTGGGAAGGCTCACCTGGAAGGATTCGGTGGTGTAGCGGGCGTGATTGCGGGTAAAAGCGAGCTATATGATCATTTAAAAAACAAGAACGCTCCTATCTTCATGAATGCCGACGACCAGGTACAACATGAAAAACTACAGTCGTACACAAAGAAGATCGGCTTTAGTACAACAGATGAGAATTTCTATCAAATTAAGTTCCTTGAAGCATCCCCTTTTGTTTCCCTGGAAGCAGAAGGAACCGTCATTAAGACCCAATTGGTTGGAAAATACAATTTCAACAATTGCTGTGCAGCCTTATTGGTGGGTAAATATTTTAATGTCCCCATGGTACTTATCCAAGATGCCCTTTCTGAATACATCCCGGAAAATAACCGTTCCCAGTTAGTAGAAAAGGCCGGTTACCACATCTTGCTGGACGCATACAATGCCAACCCCACCAGTATGAAGGCGGCATTAGAGAATTTTGACCAACTGAGATCCAATACCAAGTGTGCCATACTGGGCGATATGTTTGAACTCGGGAAAGATGCAGAACAGGAGCACCAGGAGATCGCTGAATTAGCCGCAAAGAGCAATTTTTCAGAAGTTCTGCTGGTAGGTAAAAATTTCAGCAGATGCCAAACTACTTTAAAACAATTTGAAGGCTTTGAAAAACTATCCGAATACCTGGAAAAACACAAACTTCCAAAAGGTGATATCCTGATCAAGGGTTCCCGGGGAATGGCATTGGAGCGAGTACTACCATTGCTTAACTGAGGATTTACCTCCGAAATGGACTAAGCTCGATTGCGACTGCGGTCTTGAATGCAGCCTGGCAGGTAGAAAACCCAAATCCCGCTAAAGCGAGATTTGATTCTTTTATTCCCTCCCAACACTCAAGCAAGCTCAGCGTTGTCTGGGGATTACCGCGCTTCGCTTGGTGATCCATGTAAACCCACTGCTGCAATCCTGACTGCCGTCAGGCAGGTACAAAACCCAAATCCCGCTAAAGCGTGATTTGATTCTATTATTCCCTCCCAACACTCAAGCAAGCTCAGCGCTGTCCGGGGATTACCGCGCTTCGCTTGGTGATCCAGGTAAACCCGCTGCTGCAATCCTGACTGCCGTCAGGCAGGTACAAAACCCAAATCCCGCTAAAGCGTGATTTGATTCTTTTATTCCCTCCCAACACTCAAGCAAGCTCAGCGCTGTCCGGGGATTACCGCGCTTCGCTTGGTGATCCAGGTAAACCCACTCCTGCAATTACAAAACCCAAATCCCGCTAAAGCGTGATTT
>JABDLH010000134.1 GCA_013003145.1 Flavobacteriaceae bacterium
GCATTAGTGGAGATGATCATCACGTAATTGACCCCTAATTCTACATCCTTCAGCAGTAAGCGTCGCGGGTTTTCTTGAAAAAATTCATCCGCCTTTACAAATTCGTAAAAGATGCCCGAGTTTAATAACAACAACAGCCCTTTCTCCTTCTGCGAATCCTGGTAGGCAAAAAAGCCCTCACTGGCCGGGAACAATTCTATACTGTCCACCCTACGCCCGATCAGGGCTTCAAACTTGGCACGGTAAGGTTCGTAATTGACGCCGCCATAGATGAACAACTGGAAATTCTGGAACAGCTCTCCTACTTTCTTCCCCGTTTTTTGCTGTAGTCGCTCAAAGTACATCTGCACCCAGGATGGAATCCCGGCAATGACTGCCATATCTTCGTCAAGGGTCTCTTCGACTATTGCATTTACCTTGGTCTCCCAGTCCTCTATACAATTAGTTTCCCAGCTGGGCAGCCTGTTCTTCTGGAGGTAATCAGGCACATAGTGGGCCGATATCCCGGAAAGTCTTCCCAGCTTAATCCCGTTCTTCTCGGAGAGTTCAGGGCTTCCCTGTAGAAAGATCATTTTGCGGTCCACGAAGGCCGAATTGCCGGTCTCATGGATATAATGAAGGATGGCATCACGGGATGCTTCTACCTGGTACTTTATGGACGGCCCGGTAATCGGGATGTACTTAGCTCCGGAAGTGGTCCCGGAGGTTTTGGCGAAATAGAGCGGTTTTCCCGGCCATAGAATATCGGGTTCTCCCGCAACCGACCTTTCTACATACGGTTTAAGCTCTTCGTAATCACGGATGGGTACTTTTTTAATAAAATCAGCGTGATTCTTAACCTGGTCAAATTCATGGTCCCTGCCAAATGAAGTCTTTGCGGCAGTTCGAATCAGATCCCGGAAAACCTCCTCCTGGGTACGATGAGGTTGTTTCACCCAGCGGGCGGTCTTTCGGGCTATATGCCATGCAAAAATTCTGGCTGCTAAAGCTTTGACAGACATAAACGGGAATTAAAATTCAATGTAATTTGACGGGTCTACGGGCGTACCCTCTTTCCACAACTCAAAATGCAGATGTTCCCCTGTGGTCAGGGAACCGGTATTGCCTACAGAGGCGATCACCTCACCTACTCGTACAATATCTCCTTGCTGTTTATAAAGGGCGCCATTATGCTTATATACCGAAAGGTATCCGTCTTTATGTTCCAGGATCACCACATAGCCGGTATCGGCGGTCCACTCTGCGAAAACAACGCTGCCGTTCGCCACAGCCTTGACAGGAGTATCCTTGGCGGCCACCACATCGATGCCGTAATGTTTTATCTGTGCATTATAGGAGTCTGATATCGTTCCACTGACCGGGGAAAAGAAGGTTATCTCCGTGCTGCTTTCGTCCCGTTGAAATACATTGTACTTATCTTCCAGTGCAACTTCTGCCCTTAAGGCCGAATCCTGGGGAATAGGCGTAAGATCAACCGTGCTGGGATCTATTTTAAAGGATTCGTAAATAGAATCCGGCCGCACTTCGCTACTGGCAACCTCGCCCCTCAACACCATTCGGATCCTATCCAAATACCTGTTGGTATAATTGAGGGCAGTGACCAGGGAATCGGTTTTAAATGTCAGTTCTGTCGCCTGTCTTTTTAAACGGGTTGAGGAATAGCCCGGGATATACTCTCTTAAGGGGGTAAAGGCTATCAGCAGGGTAGTGAGGGCAATCAGGCCAATAATAGCCAGTGATCCTGTCACAAATACATTGAGACGGCTCAGCTTAAAGGAGATCTTCTCCTCAAAGGTGCTTTCGTTAAGGATAACCAGCCGGTACTTATGCAGTAACTTCCTCCTGATTTCCTTCCTTTTCTTTCCTTTTGGGGCCATGAAGCACAAATATAAGGTTCAGTCTGAATATCGTGCGCTCTGCTCCTTAAATTTATGAAATTTAAGAGCGCCCAGTACATCAGGGCCACTGTATAGATATAATCGCCTTTTAATTTTACAACCAAAACCACTTGACAGAATTAACGCTGTTGTAATTGGTTTTTTAGTACCTTTGTAATCCATTTAAAGATAATTACATGGTATCACTTATTCCCTTTTTGGCCATCGGGCCATGGCAGATTGCAGTCGTTGTTGTACTGGTTCTTCTATTGTTTGGCGGTAAAAAGATCCCTGAACTTATGAGGGGTCTGGGCAGCGGTATTAAAGAATTCAAAGATGCTTCCAAAGAAGATGAAAAAGTGGAAGAGAAGAAAGAATCTTAAACCAGAATGCCATAAAAAATTCAGAAACATCCCAACCCGGGATGTTTTTTTTGTTTGGGTCGGGTTGATAATCAGCCAGAGATACCAATCTATATTAAGTTATGATCTCAGCTGTTGAGATTATTTCACTATAATTTTGCCTCCTGCCTACTACAACCTTGTAGCTAAGGCAATAGCTCATGCTGCTTTGGCTCTCCTTCACATCAGTTAGTTTCAACTTCACAACAATTTTTCTGTCACGCCCGTCGTTTTGTCTAACCTTGTGTGCACACAAATCAGGATTAATTAAACAAATTGAACTAACAACAGCATTATACCTTGTTCCCCTATATAAAAATAAACTTATTTATAGGTTTATCTTTCTTATGCCTGTTTGCCTATAACACGCATTCCTTGAATGCTCAGGAAGGGCTGCCAGCTGCATTTGAAATTGATGCCGAAATTATCTCCGGTAACCATACCATCGGGATGGACGACTGGTTCCCCGGGGAGTCCGGGCAAGGGGTGATCAGTCTTGACCAGCTTTTCAGCTTTCAATCCCATATCAGTAAGAAAAAAAACCGGGATTTTGAAGCCCCCATGCGCTTTCCCAATGGCAGTATCCAGAATGGTAAATTATGGCTGGAAGGGCGTTACGGCCACGACCATGTCTCATCCGGCGGCTGGGACGATGACACTGTGTTTGACGAAAGCCAGGGCCATAACCCAAAAAATTGGAAGGCAGACAGTAACGGACTGCCTGATAAAACCGATATACAGGATACTTATATGCATATCCGGCGCGAAGGCACCGGATTAAAGGATTCTTTGTGGATCGTTGGGGCTGTAAGTACTATTGACAATGGCGGAACGCATTATATCGACGTAGAATTCCTGATTGACCAACTCGATCTAAGAGGGGATAACTTCAAAACAGGCGCCCCTGATGACGGTCACACTTCCTGGAAGTTTGACGCTGCAGGTAAAATTATTCAAACCGGCGACCTGACCATCGGTCTTAACTTCACCGCTTCTACCATCGTGAATTTAGAGGTATGGATCTGGGTCTCCCTGGCAGACTATTTATCCAACCGAGGATTCGGATATATCGATTTTGTAAGCGCTTCCCCGGGCTCTGCATTCGGATATGCCATGATCGATATCGGTTCAGCCCGATTTACGGGTATAAACAACAATTTTACGGACGCCCCACCTTGGGGAGTCTTTGATTCAAAAGCTGAGCCTACGTACGCTTATGAACCGGAATTACTGACAGAATTCGGAATTAACCTCAGCAAACTGGGACTAGACCCGGTGATGAATTTCCCGGGGGTTGGTCTCTGTGATTTTCAGTTCAAAACTGTACTGTTTAAAAGTCGCATCAGCAATAGTATGCGCTCGGGGCTGAGATATTTTGCCGGCCCGTATCAACTCAGGGAAGCTGAAGAGGTTCCACCGGCTGATAATACCATCATTCCCCCGGGAAATTTCCAGAGTTGTCTGTCTGATGAAACCCTGACACTGAAAGCAGCGGTTGACCAGGCAGATGCGGTCTACCAATGGCAGGCTGTCACCCCTGGGCTGAGCTTTCCCGGCGGGGAACGTATACTGATGGGTATCGGTCTGAATGAAGTACAAATCAATAGTCCCGGGGAATACAACCTTGTCATCAGTCAGAGCGGTGTATGCGCCGGTGATCCAAATCCACCATATTCCATTTCCATTGGTGCAGAACCCTGTGCTAAGGATGATGACTACCTGGTGCAGATGGAAGAATCCCAGGTTTTTGAAGTGTGGGAAAATGATCTTGACCTCGAGGGTGACCTCGAGCAAAATTCGGTCACGACCACGGGGCTTCTACAACCTTCTAATGGAACAGTGGACATCGCAGGAACCGGGGAAATTACCTACACTCCAGATTCCGGCTACAAAGGTCCTGACAGCTTTGAATACCGCATATGTGATTCTAACGGACTTTGTGATATAGCAACGGTACGTTTAGAGGTCATAGACCCCATCCCCCCGCCCTTCCTCGATTCAGATGCCGACGGGATCTTTGATAAGGACGACCTGGATGACGATAATGATGGAATCCCGGATACAGAGGAACAAGGTGTGATCATGGACAGGAACCAGCCCGCATGCGGGGGGGAAACGCCACTTGATTTCAGTAATGACGCCATACTGATCTCGGGGACTGACAAGCAGAAAGGTGCCGTCTACCGGGTATCAGAAGTGAGCCCGGGGGTGGATGCCTTGATTACGATCTCGGACATCTATAATGCTACCATTACCGCTATCGATTTTAACGATACCGATCCCCATGCCTTCCGGCCGGAATCCGCCTTCAGCTTCAAGGATGCGGGAGACCAGGGACTGATCGAATACAAGATACGCTTTGTAAAGAGCAACAGCTTCAGTTCTGTTGTGATCGATAACTTCTTTATGAATTTCAACGATATTGACGGTACTCCCCAGTATGCCGAGCAAACCTGGGCAGATAAACCGACTAACTATGTATTATCTGACCCTACTGAACTGAGTATGTACAGTGACGGTAAATGGATCGTGGGCACCTCCGGTACGGTCACTTATAATGGAGCCAGTAATGCAAACCCCCAAGCTAATTTTGGAGTTCATTACACCTCCAAATCTGAGATGACCATCAGGGTTGGTGCCATGGCGCGAGTCGCAG
>JABDLH010000154.1 GCA_013003145.1 Flavobacteriaceae bacterium
GTCAATTGTTGCACCAAATTGAGATCAATGCCAAACAAATTAGCAACAAAAAGGGCGGCAATGGCCTCATAAAGCGCGGTTCCATCCATATTAATAGTTGCCCCCACAGGGAGGACAAAACTGGAAATATCTTTGTCTACCCCCAGGTGTTCTTCCACACGTTCCATAGTCACCGGTAAGGTAGCCGCACTGGAACTGGTAGAAAATGCCAACAGCTGGGCAGGGGTTATTTTACTCAGGAAGGTCAGTGGATTATATCTTGTAAAAGTGGCCACTACCACACTGTAAAAAACAACCATCAGGAAGAGTCCGAGTAGTACGACACCCGCATATTTGAGCAGGGCCAACAGCAGGTCCGGGTCTCCCGAGGTGACCACAACATTCGCCAACAGGGCAAATACGGCAACAGGTGCTGTCAGCATGATCAGGTCTACCATCTTGAGCACCACATCGTTCAGTGAATCAAAGAAATTTTTAAGAGGTTTGGCTGCTTTCTCACCGATGAGCAACATGGAGATCCCCACGAATATGGTAAAGAAAATCACCTGCAACATCAGGCTGTTATTCCCTAGGGCATTAAATGCGTTATCCGGAACCATATCTTCCAAGAATTGAAGAGGTCCGCTTTCCTTCTGCTTAGAAGCTTCCTCCAGTTTGGAAGTTACCTGTTCGTCCCCTGCGTAGGTCTCGGTCAGCTGGGCAATGGTATCCTGGGAGATGCCCTCACCGGGTACTAAGACATTTACCAATAGCAGTCCTATAGTAATTGCGACCACGGTGGTAGAAATGTAGATCATGATGGTCCTGACGCCGATATTCCGAAACTGGGAAATATCTTTCAGGTCAGAGATCCCTTTAATCAGGGATGCGAGAATCAACGGAATCGCGATCAGCTTAAGGAGTTTAACGAATATGGTTCCCAGTGGATTGATCCAATCCTGTACAAACGATGCACCCCAATCAGGATAGGTCATAGCAAATCCGAAGAGGACCCCGGCAACCATCCCGATAAGGATCTGCCAGTGCAATTCCAATTTCTTCATAAAGTAAAATTTGATTTTGCCGGGTAAGATACCATTTTGCAGGCAAACGCCCTAAACTGTACTACTATAATTTAGCGCTCTCGTTCCTCAGCTTAAAATCGGCCAGCACCAGCGCTGCCATCGCTTCCACGATGGGTACCGCCCTTGGAACAACACAGGGATCATGTCTGCCCTTCCCTTGTACGGTTACGGCATTACCTTCCTTATCAATAGTATCATAGGCCTGGATCAGGGTCGCAACAGGTTTAAAAGCTACTTTAAAGTAGATATCCTCCCCGTTACTGATTCCGCCCTGTATACCTCCGCTGTAATTGGTCCGTGTAGTCCCGTCTGTACTGAAAGCATCGTTGTGCTCACTGCCTTTCATCCGGACACCGGCAAACCCACTGCCGTATTCAAATCCTTTGACGGCATTGATAGACAGCATCGCTTTTCCTATTTCTGCATGGAGCTTATCAAATACGGGTTCTCCAAGCCCCTTAGGCACGTTCCGGATCACACAACTGACTACACCTCCTATCGTATCCCCTTCTTTTCTCACCTCCCGAATATGAGCCTCCATCTGCTCGGCCATTTGCTGATCCGGGCAGCGCACAGGGTTTAACTCGGCTTTGGAAAGATCCAGTTCCTGGTATGGTGTCTCCATCGTAAGAGAACCCACCTGTGACACATAGGCCTGTATCTGGATCGGGGCCAGGAATTGTTTGGCAATTGCACCGGCCACTACCCTGCTGGCAGTCTCCCGGGCAGAGCTACGCCCGCCGCCGCGGTAATCCCTGAACCCATATTTGTCATCATAGGTCTTGTCGGCATGGGATGGTCGATAAGAATCCTTGATATGAGAATAATCCTTTGACTTCTGGTTCGTATTGTGGATGGCAAATCCTATAGGGGTCCCCGTGGTTTTCCCTTCAAAGATCCCGGAAAAGAATTCAACCGTATCCGGCTCTTTTCGCTGGGTCACTATGGCCGACTGACCGGGTTTCCTGCGTTCCAATTCTCGTTGTATGGCGTCCAGTTCCAGACTCAGCCCCGCCGGGCAACCTTCCAGTATGCCCCCTATGGCCGGGCCATGAGATTCTCCGAAGGTCATTAATTTAAAAAGCGTCCCAAAAGTATTGCCGGCCATAGCGAAATGATCTTTAGAAGGAATACCCGGGGGCATTCCTCCTGGTTTAAACTATCAAAGATAAAGCTTCACCTTAACCAATGCAACGCCAACTGCTTAATATTCATTTAACAACAGCTACTTCCCAGTTAATCTAAAGATAACCTTCACCTTAAACAAAAATGACACAGAAGATTATGCTTCAAACGGAATGCGATATAATTTTACGACATACTAATTTGACTGATCTTGAGAAAGCGAACTATAGAAGTGGTTGTGGTATCTGACCTCTACCTGGGCAGCGAAGTGTGCAGGGCTCATGAGCTACTGACATACCTGAGCAGCATTAAGCCTAAGACCCTGGTTCTCAATGGCGGACTGGTCGCAGCTGCCGGTAGTGGCTTGTATCAACTCCCGAAGATTCAGCTTAAGGTGATCAAAAAGATCGTCGCTATGGCTTCACAAGGAACAGCAGTTTATGTCCTTGCAGACGAAAAAGATTTTTACCTGAAAAAACTTTGGGGCATCGATGTCGGTACCATTAAGATCAGGAAAGAATTAGTCCTGGATCTGGATTGTAAGAAAACCTGGTTTTTACATGGGCAGCATTTTGATCTGGGGCAGCGATCCGCTGTATTTTTAAAACCATTCGGGCGTTACAGTTACGCCTTGTTGAGCCGATGGAATAGCCTGTTTGCCGCATTAAGTGCATTATTGAGGAGTACAAAGGTTGATCCCTCCCACCCCCTAATCAATTCAAATCGCCTTAAGCAATTCCGCAGCTATGCGATCAGCTGCGCCGGAAACAGGGGTTTCGAAACGATTGCCTGCGGTTATACCGGGCACGCAGATAAGCACCTTAAAGAAGGTAAGTATGGAGATGTACTTTACCTGAACTCCGGGAACTGGCTGGGCGAAATGACTACCCTTGAATACGCCTTCAAGCGCTGGAAGGTCTATAAGTACCAGGCGGATAAATGCAGTGCCTTTTATACAGACGAAGATCTTAAAACCCTCGACCTCCGGGATATCAAGGCTCTCGCAGACCTACCCAGAAAACACAAAGCAGCGAAGGATTCCAAAAGTTTTTTACACAAGCGCGTCTCTTAGGATACTTACTGGGTGTTGCGCCTCCCTGCCGGTCCCATCCATGATCTGGTGCCTGCAACTGGTGCCGTTAGCAGCGATCAGCACTTCCGGGGCAGACTTGCGAACCGCGGGAAACAACCTGAGCTCCCCAATGGCCATACTTACGTCATAGTGCTCTTCCTCGTACCCGAATGACCCTGCCATACCGCAACAGCCGGAGTTTATTATAGTCACTTTAAAATTCTCAGGCAGGTTCAGCAGGTCAAAGCTCACCTTTTGATCAGACAAAGCTTTCTGATGGCAATGTGCATGCAACTTTACGGTTTTTGCCTCTTTGGTGAACAGCTGATTATCCAGGTGACCCAACTTGATTTCCGCCGCGAGAAACTCTTCGACCAGGAAAGCCCTGGAAGCGATCTTATCTACCTTTTCCTGGTCCATTCCGAATCTTTTGTATTCGTCCCGGAAGGTCAGTATGGCTGATGGCTCCAGCCCTAAGAGTACCCAATCATCATCCAGTTTAGCCGACAGGGTCGCCACATTCTTGCCGGCTAATTTTTTAGCCTGTTCCAGGAAGCCCTTAGAGAGATAAGTTCGACCACTTTCCCCGTAAAAAAGTTCCAGTTCATATCCCAAAGACCGTAGCAAAACTATAGCGTCCTCTCCCAGGCCGGTATCCAAATACCTGGTAAATTCATCTATGTACAGGAAAACTTTTTTATTTTTTGTAATTTCTTTATTATCAAGTTCTTTCAAGTGTTTATTGAAATTAACACTTGAAACCTTAGGCAGGCTTCTTTCGGCGGCTATCCCTGTTATTTTCTTCAATAATCCACTGACCCCTTTACTGCTGTAAAGTGCGTTGGTCAATCCCGGCCATACACTTCCCAGCCTGTTGAGGCTGGTGTTATGTGCGAATAGACGACTTCTTAAGCTAAAGCCATTAGCCTTCTGGTATTGGTACAGGAATTCAGATTTAAGACTCGCCATATCTACATTACTGGGACACTCACTCCCGCAAGCTTTACAGCTCAGGCAAAGATCCATTGCATCTTTCAGGGCAGTACTGTCAAAGCTATTGGCACTGCCATTTCCGGTAAGCACCTCCCTGAGAACGTTGGCACGACCGCGGGTGGTATCCTTTTCATTCCTGGTTGCGTGATAACTCGGGCACATTGCCCCTGCGGAATGATGGGTTTTCCTGCAATCCCCACTCCCGTTACATTTTTCAGCAGCCTTCAATATGCCCTCACTGTCTGAAAAATCCATAAATGTGCTTATAGTGGGTTCTTCCCGTTCCACTACATACCTCAGGGATTCATCCATGGGGTAAGCATCCACGATCTTACCGGGATTAAATATACCCCTGGGGTCAAAATACGACTTCACCCTGCGTAGCAGTTCGTAGTTCTTTGCACCGATCATAAGGGGAATAAACTCTGCGCGGACAATTCCGTCACCATGCTCACCACTGAATGAGCCCTTATATTTTTTAGTCAGCTCGGCCACATCGGTAGTGATCTTCCGAAACAATATTACATCTTCCTTCTTCTTAAGGTTAAGGATGGGTCTTAAATGAAGCTCGCCCGCACCGGCATGAGCATAATAAACCGCCTTCTGGTTATAGGAATCCATGATGGCCGTGAATTCTGAAATAAAACCCGACAGATCTTCCAGGGCGACCGCAGTATCCTCTATACAGGCCACAGCCTTCTTATCCCCTACCATATTTCCCAAGAGACCTAAGCCGGCTTTCCTCAGCTCTATCGCCTTGTTAATGTCCGGTCCGGACAGAACGGGCTGGGCATAACTGTTTCCTGAGGCCGAAATGGATTGCAATAAGGATGCAACCCTTTCCTCTAGCTGCTCCGCGCTATCCGCGCGCACTTCTAACATGAGTAAAGCAGCAGGGTCGCCCTGCACAAAAAAGCGGTTGGCCAACTGGGCACGATTATTCTTTGTGCAATCCAGGATCACCTTATCCATCATTTCACAGAGGTAAAGGGTGTGCTGCATCAAGGGGGCAACATCAGCCAGGCAGGCCTTTAAGGTCTCGTAGTGCGTCACCACCATGGCAGAATAGGCAGGAGGCAATTCATCTAAGGCCAGGGTGATCTCTGTACTGAATGCCAGAGTTCCTTCACTACCACTTAAAAGTGAACAGAGATTAATACTGGGAGAATCACCACCGAAAAGCTCACTCTCCAACAAAGCGTCCACGGCGTAGCCCGTGTTT
>JABDLH010000160.1 GCA_013003145.1 Flavobacteriaceae bacterium
AAGAAATCACAATGTATTCTTCAGGTTTCTCTGATCCTTTGATAAAGGCTACGACATTTTCAGAACTGATCTGTTCGTTTTCGCTTTTCAGCTTAATGTCTATTGGCTTATCCAAAAGGGTAGCCTCCGCTTTTTCATCGATCTCGGGATGAAGTGAAGCTGCCATATCTTTAGATATCACGATTAAGGCAGCACTATTGTCATCCTGCTTTAAACCCATCCTTCCACTGTTATTACGACTCATATAATCAAATGAACGCTTGAACCTGGAATAATTCTTAGGGTCATAAAAAAGGATGGCTTTAGCTCCCTTTTCCGTGAGTAATTCTGCTTTTTTAGCAAGCCCTTCAGACATCCTGCTCCATTCCGAAGGCTGCATGGATCCTGATACACGGTAGGTCTTATCTTCTGCTACAGGTTCCCCCGCTTTGATCAAAACCACTTTGCCCGCTACATCAATAGCATCGAAATCTGTATAATTGGTATCCTCAACACCATAACCGGCATAGACCAACTGGTCTGAGCTTATTTCAACTGAAGAAAAGGTGATGAAATCCTTTCCCATAGTGTAGGTTGCATCTCCGGATGCGACCGAACCTTCCGGTAGCTTAGTGATCTCCAATGGAACTTCCTGGAAATAGTTACCATTGGCCTGAGCCGCCGGTATCTGCATGTGCTGGTATTGTTCTTTAAGATAGTTTACCGCTTTTTTCTGTCCTTCTTTCCCGGTCTCCCTGCCTTCAAATTCGTCTGAGGCGTAAGTAAACAGATGTTCCCGTAATTCTGATTCTGTGATGGTCCCTGCATAGGTCTTAGCCGGATCCACCATCGGTTTATTTTCCTGGGACTCCGATACCGTGGTCTGGGACGAATTACAGGCCATGAATAAGGCGAGAGCCAATAGGGGTAATTTGTTTTGCATTATTCTATTTTTAGTGAATTCATCAAAAATAGTGAAAACTTCTGCAATTATCAGGGCAACTTTTCAAGTCTGGTAGTAAGGATCTCTGTCCTGAAAAAAAGATTTGTTATCGTCTATTAGCCAAGGTTTTGGTAAAGCGATAAAATATGTAGAGCTGCCTTGTGACCCATCTAAAAGAAATGTATTTTGCAAGGTAAACCGACCAATTATGAAATTCAGATGGGAAGGCGTTATGCCGGCAATGACCACAAAATTCACCGCTAAGGACGAGTTAGACCTCCCTGCATTTAAACACAATCTACAGGCGCAATTAGACGCGGGAGTACATGGGGTCATATTAGGGGGATCCCTGGGAGAAGCCAGTACCTTATCCCAGGATGAATTACAGCAACTACTTCGCGAAGCTGTGATAGCGGTAGAGGGACGAGTTCCGGTGATCAGTACAATTGCTACTGGTGCTACCAAAGATGCAGTCTATCATGCTAAAGCAGCTGAATCCTGCGGGGCAAGTGGTCTCATGATACTGCCTCCCATGCGATATAAAGCCACGGAAAAGGAGATTTTACACTTCTTTGAAACTATCGCCCGGGAAACTGAATTACCTATAATGATTTACAATAACCCGGTAGATTACCAGGTAGGGGTGAGTATTGCTATGTTTAAAACCTTGTTAGCACATGAAAATATACAGGCGGTAAAGGAGTCTACCCGCGACATTTCTAATATCAGCAGGATTAAGAACGAATTTGGAGACCGACTTAAAGTTTTATGTGGTGTGGATACCCTGGCTATGGAAAGCCTGTTGATGGGTGCAGATGGCTGGGTAGCCGGATTAGTCTGTGCATTTCCAAAAGAGACGGTTGCCATATATGAATTGATCAGGACCGGCAGAACGGAGGAAGCCCTTAAACTCTATCGATGGTTCCTTCCTTTACTTGAACTGGATATCAATCCACAATTGGTACAGAATATAAAATTAGCAGAAGTAGCTACCGGACTAGGAACGGAATATGTACGACCGCCAAGGCTGCCGTTGAGCGGTCAAGAGCGTAAAACAGTAAAATCCATAATAGATAAGGCACTCTCGGAGCGACCGCAGATACCGGATTTCAAAAAACATTTTCAGCAATGATCACAGGACAGAATTTTATAGGTAAAACCCGGTCTGCACAAGGAAGTATTCATTTTTCTACATATAACCCGCTAAAAAATGAGCGCAACCAAGAACAATATTTTGAAGCAACCGAAGAAGAGATTGATCAGGCCGTTACCCTTGCTACTTCGGCCTTTCCTGCATTCAGGGAATCAGCCGGAGCAGAACGGGCTAAGTTCTTAAGAGCTATTGCTGAAGAGATCAGTCGGCTTGGAGATCAGCTCATCCTTACTTACTGCAGGGAATCCGGTTTGCCGGAAGGCAGGGCGATAGGAGAGAGGGGCAGGACCCTGAACCAACTGCAGTCCTTTGCTCATTTTATCGAAAATGAAGATTGGAGACATCCCGTGATTGAAACTGCAGATGCAGAACGGCAACCCCAACCACGACCCGATCTCAGGAATGTACTATTTGCCATAGGGCCGGTTGCGGTGTTCGGAGCAGGTAATTTCCCTTTTGCTTTTTCAACGGCCGGTGGAGATACGGTGAGTGCACTGGCAGCCGGATCTCCGGTGGTTTATAAATGTCACCCCATGCATGCCGGTACCAGTGAATTGGTCGCTTCGGCCATTATTAAGGCAGCGGAGAACACGGGAATGCCGGATGGCGTGTTTTCACACTTGCATAGCCAGGGAACTACTGTAGGACAACAGCTAGTAGTACACTCGGGCATTAAAGCCGTAGGTTTTACAGGTAGTATGGCGGGGGGAAGAGCATTGTACGACCTGGCAGGGCAGCGCGAAGAACCTATCCCGGTTTTCTCAGAAATGGGTAGCGTAAACCCGGTGTTCCTATTGCCGGATGCTCTCAAAACAAATGCTGACAGCTGGGCAGTGAAATTCGCTTCTTCGATTACATTAGGGGCCGGTCAATTCTGTACCAACCCGGGCTTACTCATTGGGATTGCGGGTGAAGGCCTGGATCAATTTGCGAGTACGCTTAGTACGTCTCTGGAAAATTCAGAACAGGGGACAATGCTCCATCCGGATATACACCAGAATTACTTAAGATGCGCTTCGACCCAGAAAAAACAACCCAATACCCGCATAGTATCAGATCCCGGGGAGAGCGATAAAAATTACAAAGCTGCCCCGGTACTCTTAACGGTTTCAGGACACGATTTTATGCAGAACCCTGGCTTACAACACGAGGTGTTTGGACCCTTCAGCCTGCTGGTGTCATGTTCGGATTTAGAGGAGATGCTGGATGTGGTTGAGACATTAAAAGGACAACTAACGGGGACTGTTGTCGGAGAAATGGCTGAATTGTCGCAGAACGGAGAACTTGTAAAGAAACTACAATCCAAAGTAGGAAGATTATTGTTTAACGGGGTTCCTACCGGGGTAGAGGTTTCAGAAGCCATGCAACATGGAGGTCCCTATCCTGCAACCACGGACAGCAGGTTTACATCAGTAGGCATGCGAGCCATTTACCGATGGGTAAGACCGGTTTGTTTCCAGGATTGTCCCCAGTCGCTATTACCGGCAATATTAAAAGACACTAATCCCCTGAGTATTAACAGGAAAGTAAACGGTAAATATACCGATCACCCCTTATAACAGACGTATGGCAGTACATGTCTTTGAATGTATTGATGGTCACACCTGTGGAAACCCTGTACGGGTAATTTCCAAGGGAGCACCTTTACTGTTGGGAGCCAGTATGGCGGAAAAGCGGCTGCATTTTCTTACCCATTTTGATTGGATCCGGAAGGGACTTATGTTTGAGCCCAGGGGGCATGATATGATGAGTGGGAGTATGATCTATTCCCCCACGAACCCTGAAAACGATGCCGGGATTCTCTTTATAGAGACCAGTGGCTGCCTGCCAATGTGCGGTCATGGCACCATTGGCACCGTAACTATTGCGATAGAGCATCAATTGATAATCCCTAAAAGTCCGGGTACTGTTCGCCTGGAAACTCCGGCCGGGCTCGTCACTGCGGCTTACGGACTTACTGGAAATAAGGTAGACTGGGTAAGAATTACAAACATTGCCTCCTTTTTAATGGAGGAGGGTTTAAAGGTCGATTCCAGGCGATTGGGGCCTTTGGTATTTGATGTCGCATATGGCGGGAATTTCTATGCGATCATAGATCCACAGAAGAATTACGGGGGCTTACAATATTTGTCGCCTTCAGAAATCGTCCATTTCAGTGGGGAGATTCGCCAAAAGATTAACCAAACTTACCCGGACCGTTTTATTCACCCCCTGGATAGCAGGATCAGGAATGTTACCCACTTAATGTGGACCGGGGACACGATCAGCCCGGAGGCTACAGCACGGAATGCTGTTTTTTATGGTGAAAAGGCCATAGACCGTTCTCCTTGTGGAACCGGTACAAGCGCACGAATGGCGCAATGGTATAGCCAGGGAAAATTGCAGGCGGGTGAACCCTTTATCCATGAAAGTATTATAGGATCACGTTTTACGGGTCGTATTGAGCAAATAACAAAGGTAGGGGACAAGCCCGCGATCATACCTAGCATTGAAGGCTGGGCCAGGATCTACGGACAGAACACCATCACTATAGACGATAATGATCCATATGCATATGGCTTCCAGGTGCTTTAATACCCAGAAGCCATTACATAAGTTTCCTTTATATAAGTATATTATTTGAATTCATTTACTGCCTCACCAAGGTCATATACGGCCTGGTCCAGTTCTTTAGCCAGGATACTACTACCCGCTGCACTTCGGTATCCTCCTGCACAATGCACAACTATAGGTTTATCCCGTGGGATCTCATCTGCAGTGTCCCTTAAGGAGTTGAGCGGGTGACTCAGCGCATTCTCAAAGAACTTTCCTTCTTCGACCTCACTGGCATTCCTGATATCGACAATGGTATATTTGTCAGGATTTTTCTTAAAATCCGTCAAGTCAAGAGTATCTGTTGTTACCATGGATTCATAAGGTAAAGTCACTATAGAACTCAACTGCTGTTCATAGCCGATTTTACATACCCGGTCCAGCACGGGCACCATATCTGCCGGTGATTCTACGACGATGTGAAATTCTTCCCGCGGCTTAACGATTGCTCCCAGCCAGGTCTCGAACTTAGAATTTTCAGAAACAGCCTGGATATTAATACTGCCCGGGAGGTGGTGAGCTTTGAATTTACTTTCATCCCGTACGTCAATTATTATTCCCTTACTTACGGACTCATTTATTTTAAATGGAACAGAAGCCATGGCATCTCTTAAAGAAGGAGCACCGGCTTTGTTTAGGTCCACATCATACCCAAAATAGGATGGGATGAAGGGTTGACTGTCTAAAAGGGTACTGACAAAATCTTCTTTAGACTGGTCCTGGAAAGCCCAGTTCCCCATTCTCTCGTTACCCAGGGTACTGCTGCTGTCATCGCTCATATTCTTTCCGCAAAGCGATCCTGCCCCATGTGCCGGGTATACTACAGCATCGTCCGGAAGGTCCTTGAATTTTTCCTGTATAGTGTGGTACATGGCTTCGGCCAGTTCTTGTCGTTTGGCTTTCATATTTCCGGCTTTTTCCCTTAGATCAGGTCGTCCGACATCTCCTATAAAGAGAGTGTCCCCGGT
>JABDLH010000163.1 GCA_013003145.1 Flavobacteriaceae bacterium
TCTGCATCTCTGCGATCTTACCCTGGTGAAGTGCTATTCCACCGATAAGCTGTACATCGTAATGTACCATATCCCAGGTTACCTCTTTCCCGGCAGCATCCCAGGAATTCTGCCAAACTGCGGTATCTCCCTGGAGTTGGACATAATCTTTTTCTCCGGACAGGCTTCGGTCAAATTCGCTCGCAGTTACCGATATGGTTTCGTTCTCTGCGAATCGTTTAGCCGTCTCCTTGACCACAGCAAAGGCCTCCGGTAAAATATCATTCAGAGTTTTCTGTTGAATCTGGTAAGCCTCCTCCTGCAGTTTATCGATCTCTGCGTAGAGTTCTTCATTTTTATCAATATCCTCGGATTCCTTAACACCTGCACGTATTTCTGCAATCTTCTCGTTGATCTCTCGGCAGGCCTCAGATAACTGTTGCTTAAAGCCCGTTGTTTTGGCCCTGAGCTCATCATGTGTAAGTTGGGAAAGGGATTCTTCGTGAGATTTTATCGCATTGACGAGGGGTTGTAATTCCTTAACGTCCTTTTTTGCCTTATCCCCAACAAAAGCCTTTAAAACAGAATTTAAAAAATTCATAGGTATATCTTGTAAATTAAGCCTGCTCCCTGAAGAAACCTGCTGTGAAGTAATATCGATTTCAAAATAATGTGATTCTGTAACCTCAAAAGGTATTCCACATTGTAATACTGCCAATTTTGGCCCTGAGGGCTGTCAAAATTACATAAAAAAAAAGCCTCCTAAGAGACTTTTTAATTCGAATTCGTTATTTGGGATCAATACTCGTCCTCGTTCCAAAGGTAATCCTCTTCAGTAGGATAGTCCGGCCAGATCTCCTCAATAGATTCATAAATCTCGCCCCCTTCTTCTTCCATGGATTGCAGATTCTCGACAACCTCCAATGGCGCACCTGTCCGAATTGCGTAATCTATCAATTCATCTTTGGTTGCGGGCCAAGGTGCGTCGCTTAGGTAAGATGCCAATTCTAAAGTCCAATACATCGTTCAAGTATGATTTTAATTTTTTGCAAAAATAATTTTAAAAGCCAAATAGCCAAGAGAATTCACGATTATTTCGTAAACATCGGGTGGGTTTTTCGGATTTACTAAAAAGATAACGAAGAAATAATAAAATTATTAGGCTTTTCCTTAATGAATCCACTTTTCTTCATCAGCTTTCAAAAAATCGGACAAATTTCGTGCCAATACAAAAAGGTAATCAGAGAGCCTGTTGAGGTAGATAAGAATATCAGGGTTAAAAGGTTCATGCTCGTTCAGGAGCGAGGCCAGTCGCTCGGCCCTGCGGCAAACAGTTCTGCTGATATGACAGTATGACACCGTCGTATGTCCTCCGGGCAAAATGAAATGTGTCATTGGAGGGAGGGCTTCATTCATGCGGTCAATTTCGCTTTCCAGCAAGGCGATATCTTCCTCTTTTAAAGATGGGATTTTTATACGCGATTGCCCTGCTTTACCCGGTTTTTGTTCGGGATCAGTGGCGAGCATCGATCCGATAGTAAAAAGTTTATCCTGAATGTTTTTTAATATGTCTTTTGAACTTTCCGGTATTTCCTGGTCACGGATCAGTCCTATCCATGAATTCAGTTCGTCCACTGTACCGTAGCTGTCAATGCGTATGTGGTGTTTGGCCACTCGTTTTCCTCCTATCAAGGCCGTACTTCCCTGGTCTCCTGTCTTGGTATATATCTTCATCAGTGTGTTTTGGCCTTTTTGCCGTAATTAAGATCCTTTCCTACTTACTTTTGTTTTCTTCTTCCGGCGTTTTCTCTGCTTTTTTTTCTTTGCGCTGGTAACCTTCCATAAATCCCCTGGATCGTCTCCTGGTCGATTTCTTCTTGTTATAAACCGTGATGAAGAGGTAGAGGACGATCACGATTCCCAGTACATAATAGATGTTAATTTCCATCACATGCTTGTATTGGGTTAAAATTACGGCATTATATCCGAATCTTAAAATGCTCCCTGGCCTGTTCCTGCCTGAAAAAGATCGCGCAACAATGAAACATATCAATAGACACTGTAACCCTGCTGTCTGATTTTATGGTCTCCAATTGCTCCGTAGTTTCCTTGTCTTTATAAGGCTGATCTAGAAGCACAACCGTGTCATTATGTAGAAGTCCCGGCTTGGACATAAGTTCATTTAGGGTTTTGATCTCATGGGCTGGTAGAAAAATGAAATCGTATGGCGTTGTTCCCTTTCTCACGTCCGGAAAATGGGTTGCTACCCGATTCTGTATATCAGGGTTATTACCGCAAATCAGGATATTGTGCGATTTAAAGTACTCCAAGCTCTTTAAAACCACCCTTTCTGTTTTAGTGCCCTCGAAACCGAAATTCCTGTACAGGCATTTGGTTACGTATTGATAAACAAATGGAGAATGAACTCCATGCTGGTTGGAAGACTTAAGAAGAAAACGAATATGTGCTTTTAAAGAGTAGATCAAAACTTCTGTTCTTGCCTATGATTCCATTTTTGCCGCAAGTTCAAACCATCGTTCTGTCTGTGTATCCAGTTGGTCCATGATCTCCTTCAGCTCAATGGAAAGCGAATCTATGGCCTCGCCTTCAAGGGAGTCATCGGTGAATTTGTCCTGTATGGCTAGCTTTTCTTTTTCCAGTTTTGCAATTTCCTTTTCAAGGCGCTGGTATTCTTTTTGCTCTGTATAGCTCAGTTTTCCGTCATCCTTATTCCTCCAGGTGTTTTTTTCGGAAGATTCTTTAGAGGAAGATTTGGTATTGGCTTCCTCTGCAGCTTCAAGCGCTTCAAATTCCCTGAAATCAGAATAGTTCCCGGGAAAATCCTTGATCCGGGCTTCTCCTTTGAATATAAAGAGGTGGTCTACGATCTTATCCATAAAATAACGGTCGTGGGAAACCACCAGGAGGCAACCGGGAAAATCCAGAAGAAACTCTTCAAGGACATTTAAGGTGACAATGTCAAGGTCGTTCGTAGGTTCATCCAGGATCAGGAAATTGGGATTCTGTATCAGTACTGTGCAGAGGTAAAGTCTTTTGCGTTCACCGCCACTGAGTTTATCCACGAAATCATATTGTTTCTTCCGGTCAAATAAAAATCGCTCTAACAGTTGTTGTGCAGATAATTGTCTTCCCTTCTTTAAAGGGATATAATCACCATATTCTTTTATGACATCGATGACCTTTAAACCCGCCTTGTCTGTGATGCCTTTTTGAGTGTAATAACCAAAGGTGACTGTATCACCTACCACGATCTTACCCTGGTCCGGGGATTCCCTCCCTGTTAGTAAGTTTAGGAAAGTAGATTTCCCGGTACCGTTCTTACCAATGATACCTACCCGTTCTCCTTTTTTAAAGGTATAGGAGAAGTTGTCCAGTATGGGTTTGCCCGGGAATGCTTTACTGACCTTGTGTATTTCTACGATCTTACTTCCCAGCCGGTCCATGTTTAGTTCCAGTTCTACGGTTCTCCTGTCCTTGCTCTGGTGAGCTTTTTGTTTGATGTCCTTAAAGTCGTCTATCCGCGCCTTAGACTTCGTGGTTCGCGCTTTGGGCTGCCTGCGCATCCATTCCAGTTCTTTCTTGTACAGCAGTTTGGATTTGTGTTGCTCTACGGCTTGCTGTTCCTGCATAGCCTCTTTCTTCTCCAGGTAATAGGAATAATTGCCCTTATAGGTGTATAGCTGATTATCGTCTAATTCCAGGATCTCGTTGCAAACCCTTTCAAGGAAATACCTGTCATGGGTCACCATCAGGAAGGACAGTTGCTCTTTCGCGAAAAACTGCTCTAACCATTCAATCATTTCAAGATCCAGGTGGTTGGTGGGTTCATCCAGGAGCAGGAGATCGGGTTTGTTGATCAATGCATTAGCCAGGGCTAATCGCTTTTTTTGTCCCCCGGAAAGGGTGGCCACCTTGGCATCCAGGTCCTGTAATTTTAACTGGAAGAGGATTTGTTTATACTGGGTTTCAAAATCCCAGGCGTTAAAGCGTTCCATGGCCTCGAAAGCTTTCTGGTAAGCTGTTTCATCTGAAGGGTCGGCCAATGCCTTGTTGTATTTGCGGATCACTTTCAGGATCTCGGTATCTGCTGTAAAAATCGTCTCCTCTATCGTAAGCGAAGGGTCCAGGTTAGGCTCCTGTGATAAGAGAGAAACCCGTAATCCCTTGCGATAATTGACACGTCCGGTGTCCGGGCTGTCTAACCCGGCTAGAATATTCAGGATCGAGGTCTTACCGGTTCCATTCTTGGCGATCAGTGCAATCTTTTGGTCCTGGTTTATACCAAAGGAGAGCCCGGAGAACAGTTGCCTTTCCCCATAGGATTTAGAAATATTTTCAACGGTGATCAAGTTCATAGCGTAGGGGATAATCCGGCTTTAAAATAACGATATAAATAGGCGTAACGAAGTCCGAGGGTTGCCCATATAATGATCATGAGCGGTGAAAATACCTGGATATTCAATATCCAAAGTACAGGGGTCAGTAAAAGCATGCCCAGTATAAAAACGAGATATCCGTTTAACCACTTTCCGGGATTCGTTTTCTTCAGTACGACTATTCCCGCCAAAAGATTCAGGGGGAATGCCCATAATATATTGTAATTGTACAAGGTGGCCGTATGATCGGTAAAAAACCAGAGAAATACAATAAGCACTCCAAGGATACCGGTAAAAAGGAGTAAAAAAGAATCCAATGCCCTGCTCCTGCTACCGTTTCGAAAATCCCTGTAACTGATCAGCGCGGTTATTAAGAAGAGAAGCAACAACCAGAAGGCCGGGGTTAGCAGGAATAATGCGGAAGATTCCTCGCCCTGTTCTTTAAGAATGCTTCGTTCTTTTTTCACCAAAGGTTCACCGTTTAATTGGGCGTGGTTCATCTGCCGGAGGACATAATCCGGCAGGAATATGTGCTCTCGGGGGCTGGCCTTCCTGTCGATCACAGATCCCAGGGCCAGGTCGATACCCAGGCTGGACCAGGAGTTGGTCCTGAGATACTGTTGGATCAGTTGACGAAAGGTATAGGTCTGTTCCAGGTAATCCTTATCTAATGCCAGTCTCCCCGGTAGCGCCCTTTCCAGGACTTCTGGAATCTTAGTAGAACAATTTTCATCCAGGAAATCGTATAGGTAATCCCGGTTTTCCGGGAGGTAATTGTATTCCAGGAATTGCAGTACTTTATTTTCTTCCTCAGGGCTTAAGGCAAGTATTTGTTCTTTTACCCAGCGATCTTCCAGCTGGTAAGTATACAGGAAGTTCTCAAAAGAATTCCGGCTTAAAGAGTAGAGTAACTGGCCTTTTGCAAACTTGGTGTAAAAACCGGGGGTGTTAAAATCAAAGGTACCGTAATTGTACACCAGGTCTAGCCCCTTGGCAGGGTCTTGTACCCTGAAAGCGCTATGACCAAAAGAAGCGTACAGTTCGCTCCCTGGCCCGCATGTGATAACGCTGATCTTCGCATCCGGAGATAATTGAGCCTGGCTGGAGATCATCCACAAGGTAAAAAAAGCAAATAAATACTTCTTCAGCGATAACGGCATACAATAATAAATCTGTTCTTTAAACTCTGGCGCAAATATCAGAATAATTGAGCTATGTCTGTGACCAAATGGCTTCATAATTCGGAATAGCTTTAATTGAAGACCTCCCCGGAGGTAAAGAACTTGCCGCTATAATGCGATTTTTATTATTTATCTTCGTTTTAACAATGCCAACCCTATGAAAAAACATATCCCGAATTTTATTACACTCCTCAATGTGCTATCCGGTTGTATCGCCGTAGTATTTGCGGTTCGGAACGAGATGGAACTCGCCGCCTTATTCGTATTCCTGGGGATTTTCTTTGATTATTTTGATGGGATGGCCGCACGCTTACTCAACGTGAAAAGTGAGGTGGGTCTGCAGCTGGATTCGCTAGCGGACATGATTACCAGCGGGCTTGTACCGGGAATTGTAATGTTCCAGCTTCTTTCCATGTCGGTTACGGGTGGATGGAACCATACGGGGATGCTGGGTGGGTCTGAAGACTTGTTCGCATCACTTTTACCCTTCGCCGGTTTTCTTATCACCATGGCATCTGCCTACCGCCTGGCTAAATTTAATATAGATGAAAACCAGGTGAGTTCTTTCGTGGGGGTTCCTACCCCGGCAAATGCATTACTGATCCTTTCCCTGCCACTGATCCTTATTTACCACGCGAATGATTACCTGAATGGTATTATCCTTAATACCTGGTTCTTGCTGGGCATGACGTTGCTGAGCAGTTACCTGCTGAATTCTTCTTTAAATCTGTTTGCGCTTAAATTTGAGAACTGGAGTTTCCGGGATAATGCACTTCGTTACATTTTTATCGTTGTGAGTTTCGTATTACTCCTTACGCTTAAATTCCTGGCAATCCCTGCGATTCTTGTATTCTACCTGGCGGCATCCATCATTACGGATGCATCCACTAAGACGGTTTAAAAGTATTCTGGAAAAAAAGGATTTAGAAGAAAGGTACTTATACTAGAAGTCCAGTTTCTTCTTACGAAGCTCAAAATTCTGACCGAGGTACACTTTTCGTACCATTTCGTCTTCAGCTAGGTCCTCGGGGATACCCGATTTCAGGATGCCACCCTCGAACATCAGGTAAGAACGTTCGGTAATGGCTAAGGTCTCCTGCACGTTGTGGTCCGTGATCAGGATACCGATATTTTTATTCTTCAGCTGGGCCACAATGCGCTGAATGTCTTCTACCGCAACCGGGTCTACCCCAGCAAAGGGTTCGTCGAGTAAAATGAATTTAGGGTCCGTAGCCAATGCCCGGGCTATCTCGGTACGCCTGCGTTCTCCTCCTGAAAGCAGGTCTCCACGGTTCTTACG
>JABDLH010000168.1 GCA_013003145.1 Flavobacteriaceae bacterium
GCATTACTCAGGGCAGATCGGAAAAACCTTCTCTGGTAGTCCATCAGGTAATCCTTATTCTCTACTGCGGCTTTAACTGTGGTCATTCCGGAAACAAACTGGTTGCGAATGGTAAATGGGAAAGTGATTTCACCATAAGCCGTTGTCTGCTTGTGCCCCCTGGAACTCGCTTGTTCAAACAACAGACCAAGTCCTCCTTGAAGATCGGGGTAGGAGGATCCATATCCGGGATAGGTTCCATCAAAAACTTCTTTGGTGAAGTAAAGTGAACCGATGCTATCCAGTGATGCCGCAAAATAATTACCGAACAAGGTGTTGAGATCCTCGTAATTTTCTTTGGGCATTATTGGTTCCAGGCTGCCATTGGGTTTCATTGGCTCAAAGAAATAGGTGCTCTGAGTTCCCATTTCGTGGAAATCGGTCACTACATTAGGATACCAGTGATGGTACCAATTAAGTTTACCACGGCTTTCCGGATTTATCCCTAGTAACCAGTCACGGTTAAGGTCAAACCAATAATGGTTGGTTCTGCCTGCCGGCCACATTTCGTTATGCTCTGCGTCTTGCGGATCTGCCACTAGTGGGTCTGCCCGGAAAGAATTAGCCCATTGCGTATGGCGATCCCGGCCGTCAGGATTAATTGTAGGGTCGACAAAAATAACAGCCTGTTCCCTGTATTTGGCGATGGCGGGATGCTCTGAGGCTACAAGCGTATAAGCCGTAAGTAAAGCGGCTTCTGAACTGGAGGGTTCATTCCCGTGCACATTGTAAGCCAGGTTGATGAATACGGGCATGTTCTCAGGAACTTCATCCCGGTTTTCCGGTTGGGTGAGGGCCAGGTGTTTTTGACGCAGATCCTCCAGTTTTCCCAATTGCTCTGGAGTCGACACATTTAACATGACCAATTTTCGACCTTCATGAGTTTTGCCGTAATAGGAAATGGATGCACGATCAGATACTTCGGCCAGTTTCTCTAAGTAAGACACAATAAGGTCATGCCGCGTATGCATCTCACCAATGCCATAGCCGAGATAATCCTCCGGGCTGGGGATTTCTGAGTTAAAAGGTTCGTAATTTTTAAGGAAGTATTCTTGAGCGGGTAGGAGGGCATGGCTGAAAAAAGCCATGAGCAGTAATAGTTTTTTCATTCGGTAGCTTTCATTAATATTATCGCTTTTAAATATAGCAATTTATTAATGGAAGGGATACCGTAAATTCCCCGCCTGCGTCCTTGTTCAGATTACTGATTGAACGTTCTCTCCAATTTCCCTGAATTCCAGGATGTAATTGGTACCTTTCTTGGAAGTATCCCTGGAAATAGAGCCTTTTAATTGTCTAGCCAGGTTGTGGATGAGCTTGAGACCAAGGGATTTCGAATTTTTAAGGTCGATATCATCCGGGTAACCTACCCCGTCATCCCCGATCATCAGGATATATTCTTCCTGGTTTACTTTCCTCAGCGTAATATGAATCTCTCCCGGTTCTTCATCTTTGATGCCGTACTTTAGGGCATTGGTGATGGTTTCATTGATAAGCAGTCCTAAGGGTATAGCAGTGTCTATTCCCAATTGAATGTCCGGTATGTCTATTTGAAGACTTACGTTATCTGTAGCTCCTTTGACGGATTTCAGAAGATATTCGCCCAATTCCTGTACATAGGATTTATATTCAATCTTCGAAATGTCTTCGCGCATATACAACATCTCGTGTACCATAGCCATAGAAATGACACGATTCTGGCTGCTTTTTATCAGGGTTCGCATTTCCGGGTCAGATATGCTCCTGGCTTGCAGGCTTAGCAGGCTTGAAACCGTTTGCAGGTTGTTTTTAACCCTGTGGTGGACCTCTTTCAGTAGCGTCTCTTTTTCCTTGATCTGAAGTTCGAGCTCGTGTTTGGTTTTATAAAGATTGTGATGCGCTCTCAGCAGGTTTTTCCCCAAGACGCCCCCTAGCAAGTATACGGAGAACAGAATACTGAGGAAACTGAATAGGTTCTGGGATGTAGCAGGTACCACGTTCTGTGTGAGCGAATACTCTGAAATTCCTTGTATATAGATCAGGATAATCAGCAGTATGCTTATGTACAGGTATATCTTTCCGTAATTCCGGGTAGAGGTATATCCGGCAAAAACAACCACCGCTAAAACAAAAATAAAGGCACTGTTGATTCCCCCGGTGAAGAGCGTAACGATGATAGACGAGATGAGTCCTGTGATCGATATGACGTTATAGGTCAGGGTAAGATTTTTGTGATACTTATACGCCAGGGTATTCAGCAGGTTCAACAGGCCGAACCCAATAAATATATACGGAACAACTTCGTAGATATCCAGGAGGAAAATGCAGAGTAAGCCGAAGACAAAGGAAAAAATAGAAGAGAAATAACTAACCCTCAGGGTCAGGCTTACTTTATCTCTCAGCCTGTCCTGGTCTAGTATAGTTGTAAGCATGGAGCAATTTTTTCTACGTTCATTGGCCTGCTCAAAATACGAAAAGAACCGATATAATATGGCGCAGCTACGTAATTACATGGCGTAAAACTAAATATGTTTTACCATATAATCAAAACCTTTTAGGAAGTTTCTTACAAAACTCGCAACAAGCACAGTATTAACGAGGCTGGACGTTGAACTTAAAATTTTGAGGGACAGGGAGATCTCCCCTGTCACTGAATAAAAAAAGCGACTTTCTAAAGTCGCTTTTTTCTCTGGGTTCATATACTATTCGTGGTCAATCAGGACCCACTCTCCACGGTCTATCAGTGGCTCCGCTTGTTTATACTTCACCACTTTACTTTCACCGGATCGGACATTCTTAATGGTGACCCGGTCATTTCGACCAATTTTTGGCTTCTCCCGGGTAATGGTCTCCGTTACTGAAGGCCTGTTACCTTGAGTTTGTCCGGCAGCCCTGTTTTGAGCGGCAAGTTCATCACTGTTCGGGATCTCTTCCTTAGAGGTCTGTAGCTTTTCTTTCGGACGTCTTACTTGTCGCTCTTCCTGTATTTCGTTAGAACTTGCCGAAGGCAGTTCTCCCTTGAACAGGAATGAAACCACTTCCTTATTCACCTTCTCGATCATTTCCTTGAAGAGCTCAAAAGCCTCGAACTTGTAGATCAGCAATGGATCTTTCTGTTCGTGAACCGCCAACTGTACAGACTGTTTTAACTCGTCCATTTTTCTCAGGTGGGTCTTCCAGGCGTCATCGATAATGGCCAGGGTAATATTCTTTTCAAAATCGTTGACCAGTTGTTTCCCATTACTCTGGTAGGCCTCTTCAAGGTTCGTAACCACGTTAAGGGTCTTTATCCCATCGGTGAATGGAACAACTATTCTTTCAAAAGAATTTGAATTGTCTTCATGAACTCTTTTTATTACCGGCAGTGCTGTTGCGGCACTTCGCTCCATCTTCAGCTGGTAATTCTTGTAAGCTTCATGGTAGACCTTCATCGCTAATTCAAGAGTACCCATCTTGCCGAATTCATCTTCAGAGACAGGAGCTGTGATAGAGAAATACTTGATCAGCTCAAATTCGAAATTCTTATAATCATTCGCCCCCTTGTTGGTCTCTGTGATCACCTCGGAGGTATCGTAGATCATATTGGCGATATCCAGCTTTAAACGGTCTCCCTGTAAAGCGTGTTTCCTGCGCTTGTACACTACCTCTCGCTGCGCATTCATCACATCGTCATATTCCAGCAGTCGCTTCCGGATCCCAAAGTTGTTTTCCTCCACTTTTTTCTGCGCGCGCTCAATAGACTTGGTCATCATAGAGTGCTGGATGACTTCTCCTTCTTCCAGCCCCATACGGTCCATCATTTTGGCTACACGGTCAGAACCGAATAGGCGCATCAGGTTGTCTTCAAGGGAAACATAGAATTGTGAACTACCCGGATCTCCCTGCCGACCGGACCGTCCTCTCAACTGCCTGTCAACACGGCGAGAATCATGCCTCTCCGTACCAATGATCGCCAGACCACCTGCATCCTTCACTTCCTTACTCAGCTTAATATCCGTACCCCTACCGGCCATGTTGGTGGCGATGGTAACGATCCCGCCCTTCCCGGCTTCGGCAACGATATCTGCCTCTTTCTTGTGCAGCTTCGCGTTAAGAACATTGTGATTGATCTTGCGAAGCGTAAGCATCCTTGAAAGCAATTCAGAGATTTCTACCGAGGTGGTACCAATCAGTACAGGTCTGCCTTTATGAGACAGTTTAGTTACCTCTTCAATGATGGCGTTATATTTTTCTCTTTTGGTCTTGTAGATAAGATCATTTTTATCGTCCCGTGCGATTGGCCTGTTAGTAGGAATCTCCATCACATCCAATTCGTAGATCTCCCAGAACTCGCCGGCCTCAGTTATCGCGGTACCGGTCATCCCTGCCAATTTTTTGTACATACGGAAGTAGTTCTGCAGGGTTACCG
>JABDLH010000182.1 GCA_013003145.1 Flavobacteriaceae bacterium
TACCACAAAAGTGAGCTCAAAATACAGATCACCGAAGCTTTAAGAGATGTGATTTCAGGAATTGTAAGGGGTGCAATTGCCTTCCAGGACGTGAAGATCATCAGTCCCCTGAACAAAAAATAAAAAGCCACCCTCATCGGGTGGCTCAGTATTTTAAGCTTTTAAGTAAGCCAGGCTCTGTTGGAGCTGGGGCTTATCTATTATAAATAATTGTAACCAGTGTCGCAATTCTACAATTTCGTAAGGGAGTAATCTTTCTAATGCTTTCTTAAGTTCCTTACCAAATAATTTCGCGTCAAAACTCACTTTCTGAAGTACAGTTTTCGTGTACTCCAACATAGCTCTTGCCATATTATTTCAGAATTTTAGTTGGACTCTTGATCAAATTTAACTAAAAAAAGGTATTGATTATTATTTTTTTATAGTTAAAAATAGGATAATTTTCGGAATTATTCGATCAAATTACGAAAAGAACCTAACAGCTGCATGTTGATAACTACCTTAAGAACAATCGCTTACACCTTCTCTGCTTTTCTTATTCTTTCCTGTGCCGGGAGCAGGCAAAGGGCGATAAAAAAAAGCTGGGATGCAAGCTTAAAAGAGAATATATACGACAATATGTTTAATGGCATACTTGTAATGGACCCGGTTTCGGGTGATACCCTTTATAAGAAAAACGCCCGGAAATATTTTACGCCTGCCAGCAACACCAAGATTTTCACACTATATGCGGCGCTTACTTACCTGCCAGAATACATTCCCAGCCTGGAATATACTACCCAGGGAGATACGCTTTATTTCCGCGGCATGGCCGACCCCTCATTGTTGCATCCCTATTTCCAGGACAGCACAGCCCTGCGATTCCTGGAGCACCAGAGGAAGTTGGGCCTGGTCGTACGACCTATGAAGGATCAGCCCTGGGGTCCCGGCTGGGCCTGGGAAGATTACGACAGTTATTATTCCCCGGACCGCAGTAGTTTTCCAATGTATGGGAACGTAGCACAGATCTGGAAAGAGGATTCGGTCAGGGTAATTCCTGAGATTTTTCACAAGGCTATTTCCACTGAAAATAGTGGGGTGAATCGGATGCAGGATAAGAACACCTTCTTTTATCCTTATCATAACTCTGATACGCTATTGGTGCCCTATAAAACATCGGACAGCCTTACGCGCAACTTATTGGAACAAGCATTGGGGAAAGAAATTCACCTTGCTCAGCATTTTCCGTCGGGCGAGCGGAAAGTATTGTACAGTGTACCTACCGATAGCATACTGATGCAGATGATGCTGGAGAGCGATAATTTCCTCGCCGAACAACTTCTACTCGCCGCATCGTTGACTATCGGAGATACCGTGGACACCAAGTTAATACGTGAAAAAATGCTCAGCGTCCACTTAAACGAGCTCAGGGATCCGCCCCGCTGGGTAGATGGTTCAGGGCTTTCCAGGTATAATCTTTTTACCCCGGAATCTATGGTAGCAGTACTACACCGATTGTACCGGGAAGTACCCAGGCAACGATTACTTTCCTGGTTTCCGGCCGGGGGAGTTTCAGGAACGCTGGAAGACTGGTTTGGATCAGGGCAGTCTCCTTACCTCTTTGCGAAGACCGGCAGCCTGGGTAACAACTATTGCCTTAGTGGATACCTTTATACCCGTTCGGGTAAATTATTGATTTTCAGCTATATGAACAATCATTTCAGAATACCTTCGGCCGAGCTGAAATCTGAAATGCAGGCAATGTTCGCTTACCTGCGGGATACCTACTGAAGCGTTTATGGCATAGGATAGGGGTACAATAGGGTTACTACTGCAGTATCCCCTTTAATGCGGCATATTGTAAAAGGATGATCGTTTTGGCGTCCTTGATCTCTCCCGAGTTCAGCATGGAAAGGGCCTTATCAAAAGTATATTCCAATACTTGTATGTGTTCTGTTTCAGCGTCGGATCCTCCCCCTTCACTCACTTTCTGAGCGTCATTATACGCTCCCAGGTAGAAATGGAGAATTTCTGTCACGGAACCCGGTGACATATAAGACTCCAGTACTTTATGCACCTGTGTAATCCGGAAACCGGTCTCCTCCTCTACTTCTCTCACTATGGTTGCCTCGGGATCTTTTTCCTCGAGCACGCCCGCACAGGCTTCGGTCAGCATACCATCCCCCTTGCCCCTGGCATAAACCGGCATCCGGAATTGGCGGGTCAGAATTATGCTGCGTTTCTCAGTATTGTACAGCAGGATAACAGCACCATCCCCCCTATCGTATACCTCCCGTTTCTGTTCTTCCCATTGGCCGTCTTCCCTGAGGTATTCATAGGTATACCGACTTAGCCTTGACCAGCCGTCAGACAGTATTTCTTTGTGTAGGTTTCGTATAGGATCCTTCTCCAATTGTCAATTTTTTTTATAGGTGATTTTGATCAAAGGCGGTTATCCCCGTCCAGGATATCGCCCAGGCCACCGAGTATACTTCCTTCTCCCCTGTCTTTGCCCTGGCCTTGTGGAGCTGCAGCCCAGATTCTGCTGGCAAGCCTGCTGAAAGGAAGGGACTGAATGTAAACAGTGCCGGGTCCTTTCAGGCTTGCGAAGAACAGGCCTTCACCTCCAAATACGGTATTTTTAATTCCCCCGACAAAGGTAATGTCGTAATCTATGGTGTGCGTAAAGCCGATAATACAACCGGTATCTACTTTGAGCACTTCTCCAGGCGCCAGCACTTTCTTGGCCATGGTGCCCCCAGAATGTACAAAGGCCATCCCGTCACCTTCCAGCTTCTGCATAATAAATCCTTCACCTCCAAACAGTCCGCGGCCCAATCGTTTAGAAAATTCGATGCCTACGGAGACCCCCTGGGCGGCACAGAGAAAGGCATCTTTCTGGCATATGAATTTGCCCTCTTTTTCCGAGAGATCTATCGGAATGATTTTACCCGGGTAAGGAGAAGCAAAACTCAGTTTACGCTTTTGATGGCCTGTGTTCAGGAATGCCGTCATGAAGAGGCTTTCCCCGGTAAGCAGGCGTTTCCCTGCTGAAAAGAGCTTTCCCAATACCCCGCGGTCCTGGTTAGAGCCGTCTCCAAAAATGGTATCCATCTGTATATCGGATTCCATCATCATAAAACTCCCTGCCTCGGCAACGACAGCTTCACGAGGATCAAGTTCAATCTCCACGTATTGCATTTCCTCCCCGTGGATCTCGTAGTCTATTTCATGTGCATTCATGTTAGATTAGTTTTTGGTTGTGCTAATAGGTATCTGAGCGCTGTAAAATGTTACACTTATTATATGCCTTATTTCTTCCTTGCACGAATGGTCCATTCAAACTCGAAGGTTGATACGATGTCCCCGGATTCATCCTTACCTACGGAACGCATCCAGAAGGTCTGTCCTTCTCCACTTTCCAATGTTCGTGCCACAGCAGGGCCTACGAGATGGCCGTCCTCGCAACTGAAGGTGATACGGCCCTTGGCTTTTTTGGAGAAACTGGCTTTGTTGTTCGCGACCAACATGGATATTCCCTTCTTACTGTCCTCTATGGCCTGCATCACCAGCACCCCTGTACTGAGTTCTGCAGCCATTCCTTGTACGGCCCAGAACATAGATCCGTTGGGGTTCTGGTTAAACCACCTGTGACGTACCCGGGTGACAGCCCTGTGTTGATCGATCTGTTGTAAGCGCACCCCGCACCACCAGGCTGCCGGAAGTTTAAAAAAAAGAAAAGTATTGATCTTAGAGCTGTCCATAGCTGATTTTACAAGGTTTGAAGCCTAAATGTATTGAAAATTATCTTAGCTTAATATGTTAATAAAAAGTTAATATTTAGTACTATGTTTTGCATAATACCTTTTTTTGGATATATATTTGCATAAGAAACTAATATGTCTAAACAATGACCATCACAAAACATCAGCGAAACCTATCGGCCCTACTACACGCCTCGACCTTTAGCCGTTACCTGGTCCCTTTCGGAAATATCATCGCCCCATTGGTGATCTGGCTGGCTAACAAGGAGGACCATGAATTTGTGGACTACAACGGTAAGCAAGCTCTGAATTTCCAGATCAGCCTGCTCTTATATTCAGTTGTACTGGGTATCGTTTTAATTCCCTTTGCTATCGGAGCTTTGCCCGGATTATTTGAATTCGGTTTCTGGAACCTGGCCGAGTATAACAATTTTGGCGGTATCGATATTGATATGGATGATCTCGAATTCAGCAATGGTTTCTTCTGGTGGCCACTAGGATTAATAGGCCTGATGCAGTTAGGTCTCAGCCTGGTGAATATCGTATTCACCATCATCGCGACCATACGCACTCATGAAGGGCAGTTTTATGAATACCCTTTAACCATCAGGTTCATTAAATAAAACTTATGACATGAATTAACCGAATCATCAAAAATTTAATAACCCCTGGGGTCCTCATCAAACCCCTTAGATTTAAAAGCACTGACCAGCACCTATGGAACATCAAAAAACGAACAGTCAAACTTATAGAATCATGAAATTATGAACATAGAAAACACAAAAGCGCAGATGCGTAAAGGGGTGTTGGAGTACTGTATCCTTTCCATCCTGGAAGGGGAAGACAAGTATGCTTCAGAAATCCTGGATACCCTGAAAGATGCCAAAATGCTGGTAGTAGAGGGCACCATTTACCCCTTGCTTACGCGGCTAAAGAATGCCGGCCTCCTCAATTACCGGTGGGAAGAATCAACCTCCGGTCCACCCAGGAAATACTACGGCCTGACCGAAACCGGTAAAATATTCCTCACGGAATTGAACACCACCTGGGACGAGCTCAGGAACGCGGTAAACCTGGTAACAAATACTAAAAACAACTAACGATGAATAAGACAGTAAATATAAACCTCGCCAATATTCTTTTTCATATCGATGAAGAAGCCTATAT